>JAQXVY010000033.1 GCA_029225165.1 Oscillospiraceae bacterium | reverse complement strand
GGTCAGAAAAATTATTTTACACAGGCTGTCCGCTTTAAATATTTGTTTTGCAGCATCCATACCTGTGATTTTATCCATATATATATCAAGAAATACAATCTGAAATTTACCGACCTCAAAATCTTCTAAAAATTCTTCGGCACTTGAAAAATCCGTAAGCTCGTATTTTATGTTATTGCATTTTGCGTATTGTTTCAATCTCTCGTTCAGTATATCTCTGTCTGATTTTAAATCATCAACAATCGCTATTTTCATATTACTTACTCCTTGTGCAAAATCACCCACACTGATTATATCACAAAATAATAAATAATTGCAACCGTTCGTGCTGAATTAATGCATTTCGTGATGAGGTACTTTAAATTTGTAATACGGATGAATATAATGTTTATGTTCACTATTCCAATGCCGACAGACTTTAATATTTAAAGCTATTTCGGCTTGGCATAATAAAATAATAATTTTAGAAAGAGGTAATTAAAATGAAAAAAATGGCGAAAAAAATAGCATTATTACTTGCACTTTGTATGATGTGTACAGTAGCATTCTGCGGTTGCGGCGACAAGGACACTAAAAAGAGTTCCACTGCATCACCGGACACAGCTCAAGAAGCCAGCGTTGAAGAAAGTGTACTAGGCACATGGGGAGTTTCAGAAATGATTGACGCTGAAGGCAACAGCCAGTCATTTGAAGATTATTGTCAGGCTCAGGACGTAGAACCCGAACAGGTAGGTGGTGTATATACTTATAATGAAGACGGTTCGGTAGTAGTTACAGTTGCCGGTGTAGATGTTGAGGGCACTTACGAAGTTGACGGCGAAACAATAACAGTTACAACAAACGGTACACCATCAACTTACACATACAATGCAGAAGATGACACCCTTGAAGCTACCGATGAAAACACAGGCAATACAAGCATATTTGTAAGACAATAACGGATATATATAAATTTGTTTACCAAAAATATAATTGAGTGGAACGGCTTAAACACTGCGTTTAAGCCGTTTTTTTTTGAGGATTTTTTATTTTTTGGGATTTCTTTCTTTACTTCCAAAATCCTCGGGTTGGGGTTTATTTGGTGTTTATTGGGGTATTTTCGGGGGTAATTATAACTGTTTTATTTATTCCGAACAGGGGCATACGCAAGGGCAATTATTCCCTTTTTTCGTCAGTAGCAGTCAAACTGACTACCGCTGTATTTTCTGTGAGGCTGTAAATAATTATTTGTGAACAAATTGTTAATAATTTTATGGGAATTGCATTTTTATATGCAATTTTCACCTGTTTTCGGGGTATAGGTGCAGGACACTTCAAATTACAAATATTTACAGAAAGGTGAAATAATGACAGAAGATAAGGAACTTCACACACCACCAAACAACAAAAAGGAAGAAACAGAAGAAACAAAGGATATAGATTATGTGGCTGAAATAGGAGAAGAAAAGGCAAGGCAACTTTTAAAGGACTATGCCGGATATTTTTCCCAGGACGAAACAAAAATAGCCGACCTTTTTGACACCTACATAACAGCAAAGGAAAATCCTATTGACAAAGAGGTTTTTAACTTCCTTTTTTCTTTGGACAACGAAAGCCACATTAACGATTTAGCAAATTATGAATTTCTCCCACTTGCTATTGAGCAGAAGAAGAAAACAGACTTCAACAGGATTTTCAAGGGTGAACTGAAAAAGCGGAAAGAGAAAATCAAGGAACAGGAAAAGGAAAACAGGGAACTTTATTTCAGACAGGCAAAGCAAAACCATTCTTATTATGGCGAAAAAGTATCAGAACAGGTAATCGAAACAATTTTGATTGAAAATAATGTTGATGTAAGGCTGAATTTAGCCACACATAAGGTAGAAATAAACGATATGTATGGGGAATTGCTTTCAGAATATTCAAGGGAAAACTGGCTGAATACTCTTCCTATTGTACTGTTTGACATTTGCAAAGAAAATGAAGTCACAGGGCTTTCACAGGGTACAAAAATCATTACTTCCTACCTTAACAGCATAGCGGACAAAAACCGCTACAACCCTATTCTTGATATGCTGAAAAAGTACAGGAATGATAATGAAGAGAATTTACAGCGGTTATGTGACATTCTCAACCTAAAAGAAGAACTACACAAAACATTCTTCAAAAAGTGGCTTATTCAGACCGTTGCACTTGCACACAACACACTACAAAATCCGGTACAAGCCGAGGGTGTTCTTGTTCTGCAAGGCTCACAGGCAAAGGGCAAAACCTCTTTCTTTAGGAAATTGGCAGGTAATCGGGACTGGTTTACAGAGGGTGCGTCCATTGATGTTAGAAACAAGGACAGCATTATAAACGCAACCGGCAGTTGGATATGTGAGTTGGGAGAACTGGACAGCACACTAAAGAAAGAACAGGCAGAACTGAAAGCCTTTATTACACAGTCGGTAGATAACATAAGGTTACCATATGCCACAACAGCCACAGAAACACCGAGAACAACCTCTTTTTGCGGTACTGTAAACGAAGAAAGGTTTTTGAAAGACGAAACAGGCAACAGGCGGTACTGGGTTATTCCCATTGACTACATAGACAAAACAGAACTTCACAAGCTGACTAAAGAGGACATTTTCAGTATGTGGGGATATATTGAACACCTTTACCAACAGGACAAAAATTCCTTTAGGCTTAATGATATTGAGTTACAAACCCTCAATATGAAGAACGAAAGTTTCCGTTCGGAACTTCCCTTTGAACAGGAAGTGCTTTCCCTACTGGACTTTAACAAGTCCGTTGAATTGTGGGTGTACTGTTCCCCAAGTGACATATCAACCCACATCAGAAAAGGGAATTTAGGCAACAGTACAGCCAAGGCAATAGGTAAGGTACTGACAAAATTACAGAAAAGCCACGAGGAAATTAAGAAAAAAAGAAAGCAAGGCGGATATATCTACCTTTTGCCTATCAAAATCAGCGAAGTTGAACATATGTATAATTTAAAGAAAACAGATTAATCAAAAAGCGTGTATGTAGTGTATGTAAAGTGTATGTATTTTTCGGCTTTACATACACACCCTAAACACCCATAAATACTGTATTATCAGCACTTTAGTGTATGTAGTGTATGTAAATCATATCCTTATAGAGAGAAAATAAAAATATATATAAATAAGAATGTATAATTTTTTTTAATGATTACTATAATATATAGAATTTACTTCCACTACACCCACTACCTACACAAACAGCACCAAATCAAAGAAGTAATTGCTATATATAAAGGCGCTTGATGTCGCCTCTTGCGTTTTCATTTAACATTTCAATAGATAATTACTCTTTGATTTATTTTTATAACATACAAAATTATGTTACACAAAATTTTTTAATATTCCTTGACAGGTTACCTGTAAGTAACTATAATAAAGTTACTTATAGGTAACTTTTGTTGTATTAAGAGGTGAACAAATGAAAACCACTAAAGAAGAAATACTAAATTCTGCATTGACTGTTTTTTCACAGAAGGGCTACGACGGTGCTTTACTTCGTCATATTTCCTCTTCATTGGGAATTACAAAGGCGGCGCTTTACAAGCATTTTGACAGCAAGGAGTCCCTTTGGAACGCTGTAATAGATTATGTTGAGTCCTATTATTACCGGCATATGGAGTCAGTTTCTGACATTCCCATTCCTGATAATTGGGATGATTTGAAAGAGCTTTCCCTAAGGCAGATTGACTTCACAATACACGATGATACGGTAAAGCGTGTACGCAAATTGCTTTCCTTGGAGCAGTTCCGCAACGAAAGAATATCTGCCCTTGCAACAAAGCACTTCATCACTAATATGGAGGTGCAGTTCACAAAAATATTTGACAAAATGATAGAAAAGGGTGCTTTGAAATGCACTAATCCTGAACTACTTGCATTTCAATACACTGCACCCATTACGGTGCTTATTCATCTCTGTGACCGAGAGCCTGATAAGGAAAAGGAAATTTGGGAGAAAATTAACGCACATATTGAACAGTTTTCACAGCTGTTCAGAAAATAGGTGAATGATATGAAAATTTTACTTATACACGGACAAAATCACAAGGGCAGTACCTGTATGATTGCACAGGAGCTTGCAAATAAGGTTAAGGAAAAAGCACAGGGAAAATCGGAGATTAAGGAATTTTTCCTCCCTGTGGATTTTGACGAGCCTTGCAGCGGGTGTTGTACCTGCTTTACAAAGGATTTGACAAGGTGTCCTCACTACCCAAAGCTTGAGCCTTTGGCTACCGCCCTGTTAGACTCCGACTTGATTATTTTAGAAAGCCCTGTGTATGTATACCACGCCACAGGACAGATGATGAGCTTTTTAGACCACTTTGCAACATGGTGGGTGGTGCACAGACCAAGACCCGAGATGACGAAAAAACAGGCTGTTGCAATCTCCACAGCCGCAGGAGGCGGTATGAAAAGCACAGTAAGGGATATGTCCGACAGCTTGGAGATGTGGGGAATCGGAAAGATACATAAGTACGGTGTAGGAGTACAAGCCGTAAGTCCAAAGGAAATTCCCGAAAGAATACTTAAGAAAATCCATAAAAAGACAGACAAAATATCAGACGCAGTATGCAAAAATGCAGGTAAGCAGAAAATGAACAGACGTGGAAAAAAGTGGTTTTACCTTATGCGTATGGCGCACAAGGGCTTTAAAATGGAGCCTGATTATTCCTACTGGGAGGAAAAGGGCTGGCACAAAAAGGCTCGCCCTTGGAAAGGGTGATTGATATGAATGTAACCATACGAGAATGGAAAAAAACAGACGCTATGTCACTGGCGTCAGCACTGAATAATGAAAAAGTACTTAATAATTTGCGTGACGGTTTGCCCTATCCCTACACAGAAAGGGACGCAAAGGAATATATAAGCTTTATTTTAAGCTCAAATCCCAAGGATACCTTCGCCTATGCAGTTGACATTGACGGCAAGGCTGTGGGCAGTATCGGTGCTTTCAGGCAGGGCAACATACACTTTCGCACAGCCGAGCTTGGTTATTATCTTGCAGAGGAATACTGGGGCAAGGGCATAATGACTAAGGCTGTCAAATTGCTGTGTGAAAAGATATTTGCCGAAACTGATATAATACGAATTTTCGCAGAACCCTTTACCTGTAATATCGGCTCACGACGTGTGCTTGAAAAAGCAGGATTTCAGCTTGAAGGCATAATGAAGAATAACGCCTTCAAAAACGGACAGGTGCTTGATATGGCACTTTATTCATTAACAAAGCCCTGTATGTTGGAGGATTGAAAATGAAAGCAATAAAAACAGAAAATTTAACAAAATTTTACGGCAAGGCTCGTGGAATTATCGATGTGAATCTCTCTGTTGAGGAGGGTGACTTTTACGGCTTTATCGGCCCAAACGGAGCCGGAAAATCCACCACAATTCGCACACTGCTGGGTTTGATTTCCCCCACAAGGGGCAGTGCAGAGGTTTTGGGTAAAAGCATCAGGGAAAACCGCATTGAAATACTTTCCCAAGTGGGCTATCTGCCCTCTGAGGCTGTGTTTTACAACGGTATGCGTGTACGAGATATTCTTAATTACTCCGCAAGGCTTCACAAAGCAGACTGCAAAAATGAGGCAAAAAGGCTTTGTGACCGACTGGAGCTGGATACCTCCCGCCGTGTAGACGAATTATCCCTTGGCAACCGAAAAAAGGTAGGCATTGTCTGTGCTCTTCAGCACAAGCCAAGGCTGTATATTCTGGACGAGCCCACCAGCGGTCTTGACCCCTTGATGCAGAGGGAATTTTACGAGCTCCTCACCGAAAGGAACAAGGAGGGCGCTACCATATTCCTCTCCTCACACATTCTGTCGGACATCAGCAGATATTGCAAGCACGCAGGTGTTATTCGTGACGGAGAACTCCTTGTAGCGGACAGTGTGGAAAAATTAGGACACACAGGCGTAAAGCGTGTAACCTTGCAGGGTACAGAAAAAATACCCCAAATTGAGGGTGTAAAATCTGTTACAAAAGAAAAGGGTTCAGTCACTTTCCTTTACAGCGGTAACCCAAAGGATTTACTTTCCTATCTTACAAATATTCCCTTTGAGGATTTCACTGTTACAGACCCTGACTTAGACGAAATATTTATGCACTACTACGCAAAGGAGGAAAACTAAATGACAATCTTCTTTCACGAACTGAAACGGGGCAGAATTTCCCTTTTGATTTGGTCACTTACTGTTGCATTTATGCTTGGGGTTTGTGTGCTTATTTACCCCGAAATGAAAAGTCAAATGGGTGATATATCCGCAATGTTTGCAGATATGGGCTCATTCTCTGACGCTTTCGGAATGGACAAAATCAACTACGGTACATTTATCGGTTTTTTTGCAGTTGAATGTGGAAATGTTTTGGGGCTTGGCGGTGCGTTATTCGCATCGATTTTAGGAATTTCCGCCCTTGCAAAGGAGGAAAAAGACCACACCGCAGAATTTCTTTTGACTCACCCTGTTTCAAGGGAAAAGGTACTTACCCAGAAACTTCTTTCCGTTTTTGCACAAATCATCATTTTAAATCTTGTATCAGTAATTGTCACTGTGCTTTCGATTCTCGCTATTGATGAAAGTGTCGATGCAAAAACAATGTTTCTTCTCTTTCTTGGCTACTTCCTTATGCAGATAGAAATTGCATCCGTAACCTTTGGCATTTCTTCATTTTTAAGAGGAAACGGACTTGGGGTTGGACTTGGTATTGCAATACTGCTTTACTTCCTCAACATTATTTCCAATTTAACAGAGGAGGTTAAATTCCTGAAATACATTACACCCTTCGGCTATACAGAGGGTGCGGATATTATTACAAACAATGCCATTGAAATGAAATACCTTGCAGTGGGTATGGCACTTACGGTAGCAGGAATTGTGGTTGCTTTCATCAAATACCGAAAAAAGGATATTGGGTAAGAAGGGAATTATAATAAAATGGAAAATTGAAAATTTTTTAGGTTCACTTATAGGGAAACTCAAAACTCCAAACTCCAAACTCTACGAGGTGGCCATTTGTGAATTCTGTGTGATTGTCCTCTGTTTTGTCCCTGATATTTCTATATTTTATACACAAAAAAACAATTGAATATTGTCAAAATGTGTTGTATAATAACTTTATATTTTCTTTTTACACAGATTAGACAGAGGGTGCAGATTTTATGAAGCTTTTAGAGGATAAAATTCTTAAGGACGGTCATATTGGTAAGGGTAATGTGTTAAAGGTTGACAGCTTTTTAAACCACCAGATTGACACAGCCTTTATTTGTGAGCTGGGCAAGGAATTTTACAGACTCTATAAGGATGAAAAAATCACAAAAATCCTCACCATTGAAGCATCGGGAATCGGTATTGCCTGCTTGACTGCACAGTACTTTAATGTTCCTGTTGTTTTTGCAAAGAAAACTCCCACGGTGAATATTTACGCCGACATCTACACCTCTAAGGTTAGCTCCTTTACCCACAAAAAGGACTACGACATCTATGTATCAAAGCAGTTTATTAATAAAGACGACAATATTCTCATAATTGACGACTTCCTTGCAAAGGGCAGTGCGTTGTCAGCCCTTATTAAGCTTATCAATGACGCAGGAGCCAAAACTGTGGGCGCAGGTATTGTTATTGAAAAGGCTTTTCAGGAGGGCGGAAAAATTATCCGTGATATGGGCGTAAGAGTTGAGTCATTGGCAAGGATTAAGGAAATGACCGAGGACGGCGGTGTGGTTTTCACCGACTGAATTAATTTGGATTCAGAGGGCAATGCTCTTTGACATATATTTTTGAGGAGGACTTTGAAATGTTCAAAAAGTTATTATCAATCGCACTGGTTGCACTAATGGCACTTTCATTTTCTGTTGCTTTCACAGGCTGTGATTCCGACAAGAAAAGTGAAGGTGAAGACGATCTGAAGTTTGGTTTCATCTATCTTCACGATGAAAACTCAACCTACGACAACAACTTCTTAACAGCCGCTAAAGAGGCTTGTGAGAAGATGGGTGTTGAAATGATTAACAAGACAAACATTGACGAGAGTGACGCTTGTAAAGAGGCTGCTCTTGACCTTGTTGACCAGGGTTGCGACATCATCTTTGCCGACAGCTTTGGCCACGAGGACTTTATGATTGAGGCTGCCAAGGCTAACCCTGACGTTCAGTTCCTGCACGCAACAGGTACAAAGGCTCACACAGAAAAGCTTGACAACTTCCACAATGCTTTCGCATCTATCTACGAGGGTCGTTACCTTGCAGGTATTGCAGCAGGTATGAAGATTAACGAAATGATTGACGGCGGAAAGATTACAAAGGACGAGGCAAAGATGGGCTATGTTGGCGCTCACCCATACGCTGAGGTTAAGTCCGGCTACACATCCTTCTACCTTGGTGCAAAGTCAGTTTGCCCAACAGTTACTATGGAAGTAACATTTACAGGTTCTTGGTATGACGAAACTCTTGAGAAAGAGGCTGCAAAGAAGTTAATCTCTGACGGTTGTATTCTTATCAGCCAGCACGCTGACTCAATGGGTGCTCCAACAGCTTGTGAATCCTCTAACGTTCCTAACGTTTCCTACAACGGTTCAACAGTTAAGGCTTGTCCTAACACATTTATCGTTTCTTCAAAGATTAACTGGGCTCCATACTTTGAGTATGCTATCAACTGCGTAAAGGACGGCAAGGCTATCGACACAGACTGGACAGGCACAGTTGCAACAGGTTCTGTTGAGCTTACAGACATTAACGAAAAGGCTGCCGCTAAGGGTACTCAGGAGGCTATCGACCAGGCAATAGCTGACCTTGAGTCCGGCAAGGTTAATGTATTTGACACAGCTAACTTCACAGTTAAGGGCAAGGCTCTTACATCATACAAGGCTGATGTTGATTCAGACCCTGAATTCAAGGGCGACACAGAGGTTGTTAAGGACGGCGTATTTGAGGAATCAAAATATCGTTCAGCTCCATACTTTGACATTGATATCGACGGAATCTCCGTTATTGAATAATTTTAGGGAAACACTGATTAAATCATTTGCACATATTGTGCCGTCAGATTTTTCGTCAGTTTGTTCAAAAAACCGCAGGAATGCTGACGCATTGTGAGGATTTTTTGGGCAAAATGGCGGAAAATATGCAAACAAGATGTGTAAATAAATTTTAATTGTGATTTATTCAGTGTTCCCTTAGATATCAGGTCACAATATAAACTGGTTATTCCGTGGCCGTTTTGTACGGTCACGGATAATTTTTTTAGGAGGCATTATGGCTGAAGCTTTGGCATTGGAATTAAAAGGAATAACCAAAACCTTTGGCAGTGTTGTTGCCAACAAGGATGTTGACCTAAAGGTATACAAGGGTGAAATACTCTCTATACTGGGTGAAAACGGCTCGGGCAAAACAACACTTATGAATATGGTTTCGGGCATTTATTACCCCGATTCAGGCGAGATTTTAGTGGACGGCAAAAATGTTGTTATCACTTCGCCAAAGGACGCATTTGCGTATAAAATAGGAATGATACATCAGCACTTTAAGCTTGTTGATGTTTTTACTGCTACACAAAACATTGTTTTGGGAATTAAGGACGGAAAATTTAACATTAAAGCTGTTGAAAAAAGGGTAAGGGAAATTACCGAAAAGTACGGCTTTAACATTGACCTTAACAAGAAGATTTACGAAATGTCTGTTTCCGAAAAGCAGACTGTTGAAATTATCAAGGTGCTGTACAGAGGGGCCGATATTCTTATCCTTGACGAGCCTACCGCTGTACTTACACCACAGGAAACACGAAAGCTGTTCGATATTCTACGCAAAATGAAAAAGGACGGAAAGTCCATTATCATAATCACCCACAAGCTTCACGAGGTGCTTGATATTTCCGACAGAGTTACAATACTGCGTAAGGGCGAGTATGTTGGCACTGTTGAAACTAAAGACGCAACGGAAAGTTCCCTCACCGAAATGATGATGGGTGAAAAGGTAGAGCTTAACATAACACGTGAAGAGCCTGAAAACCTCACCGAAAGACTGGTTGTAGAAAACCTTACCGTTATCAAGAGTGACGGCACCGTTGCCCTTGACAATGTTAAATTTAATGCATACGGCGGAGAAATTTTGGGCGTTGCAGGTATTTCAGGGTGCGGTCAAAAGGAACTGCTGGAGTCTATTGCAGGACTTCAAATCACCACAAAGAAGTCAAGTATTCTGTACAAGCCTGACGACTTAGGTCCTCAACAGCTTGTGGGAAAAACACCCAGAGAAATCAGGAAGTTGGGCGTTGCCCTTTCCTTTGTGCCGGAGGACAGACTTGGTATGGGGCTTGTGGGTAATATGGACATTATCGACAATATGATGCTCCGTTCCTACAAAACAGGCAGAGGCTCTTTCCTGAACAGAAAACAGCCAAAGTCACTTGCAACTGAAATTATCGAAAGCTTGGAGGTTGTTACTCCAAGCGCCTCCACACCTGTAAGAAGGCTGTCCGGCGGTAATGTTCAAAAGGTGCTTGTGGGCAGAGAAATCTCCTCTGCACCAAAGGTGCTAATGGTTGCTTATCCTGTAAGGGGACTTGACATTAACTCCTCATACACAATTTATAATCTCCTTTCGGAGCAAAAGAAAAACGGAACATCCATTATCTTCGTTGGTGAGGACTTGGATGTACTCCTTGAGCTTTGCGACAGAATTATGGTTATTAACTCCGGCAGAATTACCGGTATTGTTGACGGCAGAACTGCAACTAAGGAAGAAATCGGTCTGCTTATGACAAAAAGCGTAGAAAGGGAGGAAAACAATGAATAAGACAAAAAATCACCAGCCACTGGTGCATATTTCCAAACGAGATTCCCTCCCTATGTACAAATCCTGGGCAATTCGTGGTTTGGCTATCCTTGCCGCACTGGTTGTGGCAGGTGTTATCACAATGCTTTTGACAGGGGAAAACCCAATAACGGTTTACACAACAATGGTAAAGGGTGCATTCGGAACAAGCAGACGAATTTGGAGCTTACTGCAAAGCCTTGCAATGCTGCTGTGCATCTCACTTGCCGTCACACCTGCATTTAAGATGCGATTTTGGAATATCGGCGCAGAGGGTCAGGTGCTTATCGGCGGTTTGGCTACTGCCGGTTGTATGATTACCCTTGGGGACAAAATACCAAACGCACTTTTAATTCTTGTAATGATTGCCGCAAGTATTACAGCCGCCGCAATCTGGGCACTTATTCCCGCATTTTTCAAGGCAAAATTCAACACCAACGAAACACTGTTTACACTTATGATGAACTATGTTGCAATTCAGCTTGTTTCCTACTTTGAAATGTACTGGGAAAACCCAAAGGGCTCAAGCAACATTGGTATTATCAACCAAAGCACTCACGCAGGCTGGCTGCCCACTATCGGCAACTATGAGTATCTCCTCAATATAATTGTAGTTTTGGCTTTGACAGTATTTATGTACATTTACCTTAAGTACAGCAAACATGGCTACGAGCTTACAGTTGTTGGTGAAAGTGAAAACACAGCAAGGTACATCGGTCTGAATGTAAAGAAGGTAATTATGAGGACAATGATTTTGTCCGGCGCTATCTGCGGTATTGCAGGACTTCTCCTTGTTGGCGGTACAAACCACACTATCACAACCACCACAGCAGGTGGCAGAGGCTTTACCGCCATTATGGTGTCCTGGCTTGCAAAGTTTAACCCAATCTATATGATTTTAACCGCTTTTCTGATTACATTCTTGCAGTCGGGAGCAGGAGAAATTTCAACAGTATGCGGATTAAACGAGTCCTTCTCCGACATCATAACAGGCATTATTCTCTTCTTCATAATAGGCTGTGAGTTCTTCATCAACTACAAGATGCATTTTCGCTTCTCGCACAAGGAGGTAAAATAAATGATAGCAACACTTATACAACGAGCAGTAGTACAGGGTATTCCGCTGTTGTTCGGCTCTACCGGTGAAATTATGACAGAAAAATCCGGCAACCTTAACCTTGGTATTCCGGGCATAATGTATGTAGGCGGTATCAGCGGTGTTATCGGTGCTTTTCTTTACGAAAACTCCCTTGCCACTCCCCAGGACGCAAACGGCTTTCTTGCTATTTCCATACCATTGCTTTGCAGTATTTTAGGCTCGCTTATTATGGGACTTATCTACTGCTTCCTCACCGTTACACTCAGGGCAAACCAAAATGTAACAGGTCTTGCTATGACAACCTTTGGTGTGGGCTTTGGTAACTTCTTCGGCGGTTCACTTATTAAGCTTGTTGACTCAGATGTTCCCTCAATCACACTTACAACAACAAGCAACTACTTCAGAACAACCCTGCCCTTTGCAGAGTCAACAGGCTGGTTCGGAAAGATATTTTTATCCTACGGCTTTTTGGCTTATGCCGCAATCATAATTGCACTTGGTTGCTCATTCTTCCTGAACAGAACTCGAGGCGGTCTGCACCTGAGGGCAGTTGGCGAAAACCCTGCAACAGCAGACGCGGCAGGTATCAGCGTTGAAAAGACAAAGTACCTTGCCACCTGTATCGGCAGTGTAATTGCAGGCTTTGGCGGACTTTACTATGTAATGGACTACGCCAACGGAGTATGGTCAAATGACGGCTTCGGCGACAGAGGCTGGCTTGCAATAGCACTTGTAATCTTTGCAATTTGGAAACCAAAGTCAGGTATTTTAGGCTCAATCCTCTTTGGCGGACTGTACATCATCTACCTGTTCATTCCGGGACTTGCCCTGAGAACACAGGAGCTTTTCAAAATGCTCCCATATGTTGTTACCATTGTAGTACTAATAATTGTCAGCATCAGAAACAAAAAAGAAAACCAAGGCCCACAGTCACTGGGACTATCTTACTTCAGAGAAGAACGGTAGGATATACCTCCTCACAAAAATATATTTGTAATAATATATAATCAGTCCTTGAAAACGGCTTAAACAAGCTGTTTTTAAGGACTTTTCCTTTACAAGCCACTCACTAAAATAAAAATTGTTAAAATTTCTTGATTAATCATCTATTTAGAGTTAGAATAAGGTTGAAGGAGGCATTGTTATGAGCGATAAGGTTTATACACTTGATGAAATTATTAAAAAAGTAAATCCAATAGCATTAAAATACGGCATTGAGCGCATTTATCTTTTTGGCTCATATGCCCGTGGAGAGGCAACCGCCGACAGCGACCTTGACTTTAGAATTGATGCCCCGACTATAAAATCTTTATTTCAGTTAGGTGCATTATATATAGCTTTCGAGGACGCATTTGGCAAAAAGTTAGATTTAGTGATGACATCATCATTAAAATACAACAAGGATAAGTTGTTCCTAAATAATATGAGAAAGGACGAAAAAATAGTTTATGAGGCAAGTTAATAAGGATACACTTGCCTAAACATTATATAATACCCTCGTAATAAACGGCTTAAACCCAGTGTTTAAGCCGTTCTTGTTATCAATATTAGTTTTTACTGTACACTTTTCACATAAATATCATCAATCATTTTATAGTCGCTTTCCGATATTTTGTACATCACATCGGAGCCTGTGCCGGTGGAGATGTGGTTTGCGTCGTATACTGTAATATTCCACAGGATTTTGTCACCGCTGTATGCCCGTAAGAAAATCCCTCCGTCAAAATCCTCTGTTTCCGTTGAAATTTCAGCCTTTGATAAAATGTCTGTGACTATCTTTTTGTCGCTGTCATTTAAGAATATTTCCTTTTCGTCAGGTGTAATAATGGACAATTTTTCTATCTTTGAGAAATCAACCTCCTCGGTAATAGGCTTTTCGTTACATCCGCCCATTAGTGCAACCATAAATATTGCCAACAAAATAAGTGTTAATGACCTGTTCATATGGTTTCCTCCTGTAAATCCCACACCGTCAGCCAATTTTACACAACTATTTTACCATAGAAAAAAATATTTGTCCATTCACCCTGTCATTCTGAGGGAGCAAAGCGACTGAAGAATCTGAAAGGATAGCAGTTGTGCCTAAATTGACACTAACAGGTTATAGGAAAGTGTGATTTTTCTAACAAAGTAAGTGGTAGAGGCAGGGGATTCCTCGACAAGCTCGGAATGACAGTTTTGTGGCTTTATTTTCTCGTCAAAAAATGGCTTAAACCCAGTGTTTAAGCCGTTTCTTGTTAACAATATAAGAATAATTGTCCATAAATTATTAATTGACCTATCAAAAAAGGCTTTGAAGATTAATTTCTCCAAAGCCTTTTATTTACAGACTATTTATCCAACTCTATTTTAAGCAGTTCTCTGCCCTTTGAAAGTCGGCTTTTCACTGTTCCTTCGGGGATTTTCAGTATGTCCTTTATGTCCTTCACGGAAAAGCCCTCTGTGTAGTAAAGCACCACAACCTGTCTTATTTTTAGTGGCAGTTTTTCCACAGCCAGTCTAACCTCAAGCTCCTCGGGAGAGAAGTTTGAGGTTTGAGTTGTATTTTGATAGTCCTGTATATCAACTATCTTTTTACGACTGTTAAGATGTTTGTTGCAGGTGTTGATTAAAATGCGAACAATCCAGGTCTTGAAATACTCTTCATTTTTAAGGGTGTTAAGCTTTTCGTAGGCGGTGAGGATTGCTGTTTGCACAGCATCCTCACAGTCCTTTTCGTTTCTCAGCATTGACATTGAAACCTTGTAGAGGGTTTCTTCACTTTCAAGCACAAGGCGTGTGAATTCGTCTTTAGTCACTATTCAGCGCCTCCCTTAAGCTTATTAAATACATAGTAGGGTCGTGGAGAATCATCTTTTGTACTTCGTCACGAGTTACATAATCAACTTCAATGTTTAGGTATGTATCGTCAATTGCGTCGTCATCTACAATAATTCCGTAGGTAACAGTTTTTGTCTTTCCTTTTTTAAGACTTGTCTTTTGGTCTAAGCCTTTAATATAAATTTCCCTGACTTCTCCTCCTGTTGCGGAGAAAGTAGTTTTTCCGTCAATGTATTTTACAACACTGGTGGATAGCATTTCACCTGTTAGGTCGCCAATATCCTTGTTAAGGCAAGTAATATCCACATTCACAAGATAAAAATGTTTGTCGTCCTTTACTTTCTTGCTCTTGTCACGAGTGTTGATGCCGTCACCATGATAAACATCTGTTCTTGTATATGGGGTAATAAGATTTTTGTCGGCATCGAAATATTGGTCGTAAAGATTTGCATTAACCTCATGGAAGAAATCATTGTATAGAAGCCCCTTGGCGTCTGTTCTTTCTTCAACAGATTTTACTTTCACAATGAAATTTGCGCCATCGTCCTTTGTTACCGAGGTAAGATACAAATCCTCTCCAAAATCCGTTGGGACAATTATATCCTCAGCGTCACAATCTATGTATTCATCCTCTTCATATTTAGGCTCTACATAATCGGGATAGTCCTCCAGTCTTAATCCCTTAACTATATTGGTGATATCCTCATAGCTTGGACTGCTGCCCTCTGTTATCATAGTGTCAACTGTTACTACTCTGCCAAAATCTTCAAAGTACACCACAGCAGAATAACAGTAATCTTCAGAATTTTCGTCCGGATGTATCTTATAAATTATAGCCTTATGTCCGTTGTATTCTTCTTCTGTTGTTTCAACCACATATCCCTTTGTTTCCTCGTATTCATCTGCATCTTCAACATCAATGGAGAAACTCCATACACCGCTGTCATAGTTTCCCTGAAAATAGTAGCAGTAGAAGTCTATCTGCTCATGCACAAGCTGATAACCCCTTGGAACATTGTCAAGAATTACCTTAACATACTTTGGCTTGGCTGAGGTTGTTGTTTCCTCATTTTCCACCTTAACATTAGCTCCGTAATTTCCAACCTGACGACCGAAAAGTCCGAAAACTCCTGTGGCTACCGCAACAGTTGCCATAGCCATAGCCAACGCTATTGCACAGGCGATTGCCAAAATTCTCCTTACATTTTTTGTGCTTTTGTAAGGCTTCTTCCCTTTTTCGTCAAGGGAATTTAGTGTTTCAAGAACACAGCTGTGAAAATCCTGCGAAGATTTTCCGTAGATTGTTTTTAAATCTTCTTTCTTCATAAAAGAACCTCCTTGTTTTGGGAAACACTGATTAAATCATTTGCACAGATTGTGCCGTCAGATTTTTCGTCAGTTCGTTCAAAAAACCGCAGGAATGCTGACGCATTGCGAGGATTTTTTAGGCATACCGGCAGAAAATATGCAAACAAGATGTGTAAAGTGATTTATTCAGTGTTTCCTTTATTCACTTATTAGATACTTCAGAGGTTAATTCGGTTCATTTTTTGTAAAAAATATTTCAGGGGTATTTATATTTTACTCCATACACAATATTTCCACAATACTCGGTTTTGCAATACTAAAATGTATTGGCTGTGTTTCCTAAGGTCTTATTTTGTTTTACCCCAAAGTAATACTTCCTGTTTTTCGGTTGTCCATTACAAACGAGTAGAACAGTTTTTTGTTCACCGCTGAAAAATAGTTTGTTTGGGCGAAGGTTTCCCTGTGGTTTTCCTCAATATATTCCAAGGTTTCCCTGAGTTGTAGCATAGTTGCAAGCTGGTGTTTGCAGGCAAAACTGCAAAAGCAGTCGCACACAAGGTTACTGACTTCTCCGTTTTGGTATGTAAATTCAAGCTCGTATGCCTTACCGCCCTCAACAATAGCCTTGCCTTTTGTTCCGTCAAGACAGATATACGCAACTCTGTTTCCCAAGTAGTAATCACTGCCACGCTCGGCAACATCGGGACTGATATTCATAAGGGATAAGTCGCTTAACGGAAATGCGGTGTTGTCCCCTCCCTGTACATACTCCTCCTCCGGATTTTTCGGTGCTTTAAACCATGTTATAATTTTTTCGTAAGGAATAACGGTGCTGTCAAAAGACACAAGGTGACTTCCGCCAATATGCAATTCACCTTTTACATCAACATCAGCCTTGCCGATAACACGCTTGTAGTCCGACAGCTTGATTTTAAAGTTGTAGGACACATTCACAACTCTTCCACGCAAACCCTCCAGCTTACCGTCAACATAGACTATATCGCCGTTGTGCAGGTCAAAGGTGTCGTTGTAGTAGGCATATTCCCTGTTTCGGTCGGGAAAATAAACCTGAACCACAGATTTTACGGGAGCTGTCTTTACCTCTCCCTGGGCAGTAACAATTTCTCTGCTCTCCGTCTTGTCATCTGCGTAAAAACCTATCTTATATGTCATCACTATTCCTCCTTTTCTTTTTTACACCTAAATTATAACACATCAACAGTCCTATAAACAGGACTGTGATTTAGCCGTATTTTCCACATAAAATAACTTTTTATTTACTTTTTTCAATGCTATGTTATAATGGCTTTGTAGAAACCATACTATATTGAGGTAGCAAATGGAAGAAGTATTTGAAATTATATTTGAATTATTTTTTGGTATTATAGAAATCATATTTGACGCTATAAACCTCAAAAAAGATAAAAAAGATAAAAAACTTAATAAACAATCAATCAAAAAGATTTTGCTTTTTCTTCTTATAATTGCAGGGTTTGTCGGCTCGTTTTTCGTTCTAAAATTACTTTGTTCATTAAGTATTTTGCCCTTTAATTCCTACGGTACTATTGAATACCTTGGAAGAAAAGAAGGTATTTTAGATATTGCAATGTTCTTTTCATCTATGTTTCTTTCCTACCTTGCTTTATTAATTGTAGTGCTTATGGTTTTGGGCGTGGTGTTTGCAGTTAAGAAATCAAGGAAAAAGTCAGAGGACTTTACCTTCATTGAAAAGGAAAAGGAAGAAGAGGGAGAAAAAACTCACACAAAGGATGTTGTTGCTTTGTTGGGTATCGTAGCGGTGCTTTTAGTAATAGTGGCAGGGATATTCTATTGCTACACCTTTAACACCACCGTAATTACAAGTGACAAAATTATATCCACAAGCTTTGCTAACCCAAAGGGCACTGTGTATAGTTATAACGATGCGGAAAGTGTAGATGTTGATTGCAGTGACGGCGGATATTTTGAGTTGGATTTACATATGAGTAACGGAAAAAAGGTTAAATTTAGGTACGAGGGCGACCATCACACGGAAATCGAAAAATATGATGACGGAAACGACTATGTTTTTATAGCAGATTTACTTGAAAAATTAGACAGTACAGGTGCTACTATTAACTTTAAATGCACCTACAACGAGGTTGCAGAGGACTTGGATGACGAGTACAAAAGCAACTTGAAAAAGGTTTTTAGTTTTAAGTAGTTGATGAAAGTTAAATATCGTCTACTTAAGGGAAAATCCATACCCCGTCATTCCAACCGCCCTTCCCTGTCATTCTGAGGGAGCAAAGCGACCGAGGAATCTGAAAGGATAGCAGTAGTGCATAAATCGACACTATCAGGTTACAGGAAAGTATGATTTTCCTGACAGAATGAGTGGTAGAGGTGGGGGATTCCTCGACAAGCTCGGAATGACAGAGCAGGAGAGTGACCGCTTGCGGTGGAAGGAGGGAAAAAGTGTTCTCTTTTGCTTATTTTGTCTTTAGATGATAGTTGGATTTCAAATACTGACTCAAACTTTAACATCTAAAGACAAAGAAAGATATATTGACTACTTTTTCACTCCCCCAGTCGGCATAGCCGACAGCCCCCTCCTCCGAGGGAGCCTTTGTTTAGTCCATACTTTCATATACCCTGATAGTGTCGATTAATGTACTACTGCTATCCTTTCAGATTCCTCGGTCACTTCGTTTCCTCGGAATGACAGAGCAGGAGAGTGACCGCAGAATTCATATAGCTATAACAATTTTTCACTTTATCAATTTTAAAAAAGGATTGTCCCCTACTTTTGGGAACAATCCTTTTCTTTTATCTTCTCTATTATTTTTGTAACAACACTTTCAATTCTGCCACGCTGGTTTACGCTGACTGTTATGTCTGCGTATTCTCTGTATTTTGGCATTCGCTTATCGTACAGGGTGTCAAGGGTTTCCCCCTTTTCCATAGCAATTCCCCTGGTGTCAATGTTCCTTACCCTACGCTTGATTTCAGGCAGAGGAACATCAATAAACACGCAAACGCTGTCCCTTTTCAGGTTTTCCATAGCCTTATCCGAAAACACCATTGAACCGCCTGTGGCTATTACTGTTTTACTTGTTTTTAGCTCCTCGCCCACAATACCCTCAATCTTTAGCAGTTGTGGTACTCCCTGTGTGTTGATGATATTTTGCAGGGTTGTATTTTCCCTTTCGCAAATCAAAATATCCGTATCAACAAATTTGTATCCCAGCTCCTTTGCAAGGATAACCCCGACGGTGCTTTTTCCACTGCCGGGCATTCCGATTAAAACAATATTTTTCATAGTTAAATATCCCTAATGTTTAGTGTGTCTGTTCCCGCTCTGTTAAGTGTTCTTGATGATGTGAGGACGATTACTGTGTCACCCTTTTTAACAAGTCCTGTTTCAAGGGCTTTTTTACGGCTTTGCTGTGTGATTTCTTCAATGGTTTTCTTCTCCTCGCACAAAACAGGAAAAATACCCCAGTAAAGGCACAGCTTTTTGCACACCTCTTCATCTGTAACAACTGCAATGATAGGACATTTTGGTCTGAAATGAGCCATAATTCTTGGCACGTGACCTGTTGCCGACTCGATTACAATCGCCTTTGCACCAATGTTTTCTGCAATAGTCTTTGCACTTGCACAAAGGTTTTGTCTTAGGCTTGAACCCACCTCATAGGTCTGGATAAGGGATTCAAGGTTGGAAAATTCCCTGTGAGCCTCTGCCTCCTCACAAATTGAGGAAAGCGCCTGAACACTCTCCACAGGGTACATACCGGCGGCTGACTCTCCGCTGAGCATAACAGCTGATGTGCCGTCATAAACGGCGTTGGCAACATCGGAGATTTCTGCTCTTGTAGGTCTTGGACAGGTTGTCATACTCTCCAACATTTGAGTTGCTGTGATGACAAATTTACCCCTTAAAACTGTTTTAAAGATAAGTGCCTTTTGGATTTCGGGTATCTCCATAAATGGAATTTCCACACCCATATCACCTCTGGCTACCATAATGCCGTCTGACTCGTCAAGGATTTCGTCAATGTCATCAACACCTGACTGGCACTCGATTTTGGAGATAATACCGATATGCTCACCACCAATGGACTCAACATAGTCCTTTAGTGTTCGCACATCGTCAGCGTCCCTGACAAATGAGGCGGCAATAACATTTACCCCCATTTTTAAGCCAAATGCAATATCCTCTCTGTCCCTGGCGCTGACATATGGCATATCAATGTTGTAGTCAGGCATATTTATGCTCTTGCGACTTCCCAAAACACCGCCAACAAGCACCTTGCAGACAATTCTATCGCTCTGCACATCGGTAATCTCCATAGTGATTTTACCGTCATCCAAAAGGAGCTTTAGTCCGCTTTGAATGTGGTCTTTTTGGAGTTTTTTAATAAGCTTTGGATAGCTGATTGAAACACCCTTGTTGTCGCCTATAATTTCATCCCTGTAAAGGGTAAATTCCTGACCCTCAACAATCTCGGTGCTTCCCCCGTCAATATGACCTATCCTCACCTCAGGACCCTTTGTGTCAAGGAGAAGTGCAACATTTTTTCCGCTTTCACGGATTGCCTCCTTAACTACTCCAAAGGTTTTTTCCAGCTCGTCATAGTCACCGTGGGACATATTAAAACGGGCAACATTCATACCTGCGTCAATCATCTTAAGGATAGTTTCCTTGTTGTTACAGGCAGGTCCGATAGTACAAATAATTTTGGTTTGTCTCATAATCTGTTCTCCTGTTTATGGTTACGGCTAAAATTTTAGTTTTTCACAAGCACCCTTACATTGCAGTCCACCGTCAAATCAAGGTAGCTAAGGGAGTAAAGCCGATTTTTGCTTTCAATATTTATTCTGTTAATATGGGGAGTCATAGTCAAAAGATTTTTAAGGTCGTCACCCTGTAAGGATAGAGAAAATTCTATCTTCCCCTGATACAGAGTTGTAAAAAATTCACTTACATCTCCCTGTTTTTTATTCTGCTCAAAAACATTATCATATATTTCTCTTTTTAACTCAATCAGGTGATTGTTTCCGGCAGAAACCTCTACGATTATTCCACCTTTATTTAACTTTTTATAGTATTCACCCGGCACTACCAAAGAGAAAATTGCAGTGATTACATCAATACTGTTGTCCTTAACAGGCAAATGTGATGCTGTCGCCACAACCCATTCTATGTCCTTTGTCCTGCTACAGCACATTTTAACAGCCTCCTTGGCTATGTCCGTGCCAATAGCACACTTAAAGGGAATTTTATCACAAATACCCGCTGTGTAGTACCCCTCACCACAGCCAATGTCAAGGTAGCTTTGAGGATTTTTACTGTACTTTTCAATTAGAACAGTAACAGTATCAAGTATTTTGGAATAAAAACCCTTTGACAAAAAGTTCCGCCTTGCAAGGAGCATTTCCCTGCTGTCGCCGGGGTGCAGACTCTTCTTCTGCTGAACAGGCAAAAGGTTGATGTAACCCTGTTTGGCAAAATCAAAGCAATGTTTGTTGACACAAAGGAGTGACTTTTTGTGAGGAGAAAGCTCCTCACCGCAAATGGGGCAAATCAGCACAGTATCCCCTCCTTTATTCCGCTCTAATTGTATCACGCAAAGGGGCATACTTCAAGTTAAAATCGGGTTAAAACACAAAAAAGGCTATCCAAAATAGGATAACCTTTTTATATGAAATATTTTTGTATATATTACCTAAATCATTTCATCAGCGAAAGCACAAGGTTGCTGTACTGTGCTGTGTTGTCAAGGTCAAGACCAGCCATAAGCTGTGCCTGACAGAGAAGTAGCTGGCAGTAGGACTTTGCCTTTTCCATATCTGTGTCAATGTAGCTCATCATAGCCTTGATTGTTTCGTGGTTAGGGTTGATTTCAAGGACTCTTTGAGCCTTTACACCGCCCTCGGGATTAACCTGTGCAAAGTATTTTTCCATTTCAAAGCTTACTCCGCCCTTTGCAGTGAGGACAACAGGGTAGCTCTTCAGCTTTTTACTCACAACAACATCCGAAACCTGTTCACCAAGTGTTTCCTTGATGAAGTTTACAGTACCCTCGCTCTGTGACTTTTCTTCCTCTGTTTCCTCCTTATTTTCCTCAGGAAGTCCCAGGTCGTCATTGAGAACAGAACGGAGTTCCTTTTCGTTATAAGCCATAAGTGACTGCATACAGAACTCGTCAACCTCGTCAGTCAGGTAGAGAATGTCAAAGTCGTTATCCTTTAACAGTTCAAGAACAGGAAGTCTGTCGATAGCGTCAACGCTTTCACCTGTTGCAAAGTAGATGTACTTCTGATTTTCCTTCATATTGTCAACATACTCTTTGAGGGTGATGTTCTTCTTCTCCTTGCCTGAGTAGAACATAAGCAAATCCTGCAACTCGCCCTTGTTCATACCGTAGTCGGCAACGCAACCGTACTTCAGCTGAATACCGAAAGCAGAGTAGAACTTTTCGTAGCTTTCTCTGTCCTTTTTCAGCATTGAGGCAAGTTCATTTTTAATCTTCTTTTCAAGGGTTTTTGCCATCTGCTTAACAACCCTGTCCTGCTGGAGCATTTCTCTTGAAATGTTAAGGCTGACATCAGGGGAGTCAACAACACCCTTTACAAAGCGGAAATGCTCAGGCAAAAGCTCCTCGCAGTTGTCCATAATGAGAACACCTGATGAATAGAGCTGTAAGCCCTTTTTGTATTCCTTTGTAAAGTAGTTGTATGGAGTTTTTGACGGAATGAACAGCAAAGCCTTGTATGTTACAACGCCCTCAACAGAGGTGGAAATAACCTTTAAAGGCTCGTTGTAGTCCATAAACTTTTCCATATAGAACTGATTGTATTCCTCGTCAGTTACATCCTTTTTAGGCTTTTGCCACAGAGGAACCATTGAGTTAAGTGTTTCCTTTTCAAAATAATCCTCATATTCAGGCTTGTCGCTGTCCTTTGTTTCTTCCTTAATACGGGACTTCTTCATTTCCATTTCAATAGGATAGCGGATGTAGTCGCTGTACTTCTTGATTAAAGCGGAAAGCTTGTACTGCTCAAGGTACTGGTCATAGCTTTCTTCCTCTGTGTTGTCCTTGAGAATCATAATGATGTCAGTACCCACAGCGTCCTTGTCGCACTCTGTTATTGTGTAGCCGTCAGCCCCTGTGGAATGCCACTTGTAAGCCTGTTCACTGCCGTACTTTTTGGTGATAACGGTGATGTCCTTTGCAACCATAAATGCGGAGTAAAAGCCAACGCCGAACTGACCGATAATGTCGATGTCCTCTTTGTCCTTTTCGCCCATTTCCTGCTTGAATTTATATGAGCCTGAGGACGCAATAACACCCAAGTTGTTCTCCAAATCCTCCTTGTCCATACCGATACCGTTGTCACTAACAGTTAATGTTCTTGTGTCCTTGTTTGCAGACACCTCGATTTTGAAGTCGTTTCTGTCAAGACCAACATTGTTGTCGGTAAGACTTTTAAAGCAAAGCTTGTCGATAGCGTCACTTGCATTTGAGATAATTTCCCTAAGGAAAATGTCCTTGTTTGTGTAAATTGAGTTAATCATAAGGTCAAGGAGTCTTTTTGACTCTGACTTAAATTGTTTTTTAGCCAAAATAATCAAACCTCTTTTTGTTTTAATTTTAGCACTCTAACTTCACGAGTGCTAACTCTATAAGATAATATACAACTAAGAGCAGGGAAAGTCAAGAGAAAAACAAAAAATTTTCTATTTTTTCAGTAGCCTTAACCGTTTAGCAGAATTTAAAGACATTTTATCAAAATTAGAAGAAATTTATGCGAATTATAAGAATTTAGAAGAAAATTAAAAGAAAATAAACAAATTTATGAGAATAATATATAAATTTAGAAGAAAGTTTATAAAACTATGCGAAATTTATCAGAAACCCTCTTGAAAATTCTTATAAATTTAGTATAATGAAATCAGGAGGATTTTTTATGCTGGAAAATGAATTGATAGAACTGATTGAAGATATACAACTGAAAAAAAGCGAAAGCAATTACATCGAAGTTAAATCAGCCAAAAAGGGTTGCCCAAAAATTTTCGATACCCTTTCGTCTTTTTCAAATCAACAGAACGGCGGAACAATTATTTTTGGCGTTGATGAAAACGAGGACTACAATGTATGCGGAGTTTATGACCCTGCCGACTTACAAAAAAAGATAATGGAGCAAAGTCTGCAGATGGAGCCGGTGGTAAGACCGCTGTGTACAGTTGCAGTAATTGACGGCAAAACCGTGGTAAGTGCAGAAATTCAGGAAATGGATAATTTTCAGAAACCCTGTTTTTACAAGGGAGCAGGAAGACTAAGAGGGTCTTATGTGCGTGTTGGCGACGGTGACAGACTGATGACCGAGTATGAAGTTTACAGTTATGAAGCGTTCAAGCAGGATATACACGACGAACTGAGAACGAACGACAGGGCGGAAATCGGGGATATAAACACCGAAGAATATCAGATGTATCTTCTTGAATTAAAAAAAAACAAGCCACACCTTGCCAAACTTGAAGAAAAGGAAATCAACCGTTTGCAGGGCTTTGTTGTCGATAATAAGCCTACCGTTTCTGCACTGATGCTTTTCTCGGTTTATCCCCAAGCTTACTTTCCACAGCTTTGCATCACCGCTGTTTCTGTTCCCGGAAAGGAAATGAGTGCAACAGGAAGTGTCGGCGAGAGATTTATTGACAACAAGAGGATAGAAGGCTCGATTACTCAAATGCTCAACGACGCACTGATTTTTGTCAGAAAAAACATGAAGACGAAAACCATAATTGACTCTGAAACGGGAATGAGAAATGACAGAACAGAGTATCCTGTTATCGCAGTCAGAGAGCTTGTACTTAATGCACTTATTCACCGTGATTACAGTATCCACACCGAGTCTGCTCCGATTACTATCACAATGTATTCCGACAGAATGGAAATTGAAAATCCGGGAGGATTGTACGGAAGATTAACACTGGATAATTTGGGTTATGTTTCTGCTGACACCAGAAATCCCTATATTGCAGGCGCTCTTGAAATTATGGGCGAAACAGAAAACCGTTACAGCGGTATTCCCACTATAAGAAGTGCGATGAAAAACGCAGGACTTCCACAGCCGGTATTTTTGAATAACAGAGGTATATTCAAGGCTATACTATACAATGAAATTATAAATAAAAAAGAAAACAGCGACCTTACAAGTCGGATTCTCGACTTTTGCAATGTTCCGAGAAGTCGCAGGGAACTTGAAGAAAAATTTAAGAATGACATAACAATAGCCTATCTTATGAGCAAACATATAAAACCCCTGATTGTCGAAAATAAAATTGCACTCACTAAGCCCGAATCACCTAAAAGCAAGGATCAAAAATATTATACAGTAAAATAGTTCTTTTAGAACTGAAACAGACACAACAAAAGACATTATTATAATGTATATTATATATAATTATAATGTTTTTACAAAATATTTTGTTATCTATTGACATATTGTTAATATAATATTAAAATATATGTATAGTTTTTTTACAATAAACTCTATTATTTTATGACTTAGGGGTGTCTATATGTTAAGAACCAAAAAAGTATATCTGTTATTCTATTATTTACATTGATATTTTCGCTGTTGGCTGGAACTTTTAGTTCTGTAAATGCCAAGGGTAAAACCCTTTACGCAAACAAAACAAAAATAACAATACAAGACAAAGGGACTGTTACAATCACATCAAAATCAAATGGTTCACTGTCTTTTAAAGTTGCTAATAAGAACATATGTAGTGCCAAGTGGGGTAAATGGAAAGGTGATAACATCAAACTTTATTTAACAGGTAAATCATATGGAAGTACTAAAATTACAGTAAAGAACACTAAAACCAAAAAAAGCATTAAAATAACAGTCAATGTGCGAACTGTTGACATAAAATTACCGAAAACTCCCTTCTATATTAACAATTACGATTACGATGGCTATTTAACAGATACGGTTAAAATAACGAAAGTATGGACAAAAATTAAGTATTGGAGTTTTGCAATTAATGACCCAAGTGTACAGATATATGTTAAAGGAGTAAAAACATATTCTGACCAATATGCAGATATTAGTGATAGCGTTTGGGTACCATGGAAGGTATATAAGGGAAATACTGTTGTTGATTCCGGCTCTATCATAACCGCTGATATATCAGTCGGGGAAGGTTTTGTAAACTATACTTATATAGATAATGTAAAACCGGGAAAGTATAATATTAAATTTTTAAATCATATTTATTAAGAAAAGATTATAAAACAAAGGGTATGCAAACGCATACCCTTTGTTAGTGAAAGATATTATTATTTTAAAATATTGTTGAAATACTTTAATTAGCCAAAGTATCTCTTTAAAAGACCTGCAAAGCCTGCGCCGTGGCGAGCCTCGTCCTTTGCCATTTCGTGAACTGTGTCGTGAATAGCGTCAAGGTTAGCCTTCTTTGCTCTTACAGCAAGGTCAAGCTTACCCTCACAAGCACCGGCCTCTGCCTCTGCTCTCATCTGTAGGTTCTTCTTTGTAGAATCTGTGATTACCTCGCCAAGGATTTCAGCAAACTTTGCTGCGTGCTCTGCCTCTTCAAAAGCGTACTTTGTGAAAGCGGCTGAAATTTCAGGATAGCCCTCTCTGTCAGCAACTCTTGCCATTGCAAGGTACATACCAACCTCGGAACATTCACCGTTGAAGTTAGCTCTCAAATCCTCAATAATATCCTCGGAAACGCCCTCTGTGATGCCTACAATATGCTCGCAAGCAAAACCTGCGCCTTCCTTAACCTCGTTAAACTTTGATGCCGGTGCATTACACTGTGGACATTTCTCAGGTGGTTCAGGACCCTCGTGAACATATCCGCAGATTGCACAAACCCATTTTGCCATTTTATTTTCCTCCTAATTATTAATTAAAATTTATAATTATCTGCAATGACTGCATTTTCCAAAGTAGGTGACAACCTTTTTTTCTACTGTAAAGCTGTCACCGACAACAGCCTTGTCATCAACAGGTAATTCTTCATTGAACAAATCAGTAATTCTTCCGCAAGCAGTACACACAAGGTGTGTATGTGGCTCCTCGTTACCGTCAAGGCGTTCCTCGCCGTTAAGGGTGCAAACACTTTGAACAGAGCCGTCCTCCTTGAAAAGACCGATATTCCTGTAAACAGTACCAAGACTAAGGTCGGGGTAATCTCCCTTTAAATCCTCATAAATTGTCTTGGCAGATGGATGATCAGTACGGGACTTAAGCATATCGTAAATAGCTTTTCGCTTACTGCTGTAATTTCTTCTCATAACTGTACTCCAAATTAATAATCATTACTGATTTGATACTATTTTATCACAATTATTGTAATTTGTAAATAGAAAATCAGTAATATTTCAAAAATTTTTGAATACTTATTTATGGAAAAAGATTTATAGCTATGCCCTATTGAATTTTCAAAGCAATTTGAAAAATATTCAGGCTTTAGCGGACAGGAGTTATATTATGCCAACTGTATTTTTAAGTCCGTCGGTACAGGAGTTTAACCCATACATTGACGGTGGCAACGAAGAATACTATATGAACCTTATTGCAGATGCAATGGAGCCTTACCTAAAGGCATCGGGAATTAACTTTGTAAGGAACAATCCCGACACCACCACAAGACAGGTTATTGCAGAGAGCAACAAGGGCAACTACGATTTGCACCTTGCCATACATTCAAACGCTTCCCCTGAAACAATAAAAGGGCAACAACAGGGTGCTGACATCTACTATTACCCTACCTCAACTAACGGCAAACGCTTCGCAGAGATTATTCAGAAGAACTACAAAACAATATACCCAAACCCAAACAAGGTTGACCTCATTGCAACCACATCACTGGGAGAAGTCCGCCAAACAAAAGCACCTGCTGTGCTGATTGAGGTTGCCTACCACGACAACCGACAGGACGCACAGTGGATAAGGGACAACATAGGCAATATTGCAAGGGTACTTGCACAAAGCGTTGCAGAATACTTTAATGTCCCCTTTAAAGAGCCTAACCCTTGATTTATTCTGCATTTTTGATATAATAAGGCTATAAAATCAAAATAAATATGTAACCGACAATCTATGTGTGAACCCACACCTGGGCTCACACATTTAATTTTATCAGAAGTTGTTGTTCTTCTTTTTGTTCTGGTTCTGATTTTGGTTGTTCTTGTTATTGTTCTGATTTTGGTTGTTATTCTGATTCTGGTTCTGGTTATTATTCTGGTTGTTTTTATTCTGATTGTTGCTCATAAAAACACCTCCCTTTCATATAAAGCATTTGCACAAAAAAAGGAAATATACAGATGGAAAAATTTTTTTCGGAAATAAAAAAGCTGATTCCAAATGAATACGAGGAATTTTTAAGGCTGTACAACACCTGTCAGCCCTACAAAGGGTTAAGGGTGAACACCCTGAAATGCACAGAGGAAAAGTTAAGGTCGCTACTTGATTTCCCCCTTGAAAAAACTCCCTTTTGCAAAACAGGTTACTACTATCCAAGCACAGTAACCGGTCTGGGAAAATCCCCGCTACACCACGCAGGGGCATTTTATATTCAAGAGCCGTCAGCAACCTCGGCTGTCACAATGCTTGGTGTAAAGCCGGGGGACAAGGTGCTTGATATGTGCGCCGCACCCGGCGGAAAAAGCACTCAAATAGCCTCGGATTTACAGGGTGAGGGCATCCTCTTTGCCAACGAAATCGTCAGGAGCAGAGCCAACATTCTCCTTTCCAACATTGAGAGAATGGGTGTCAAAAACTGCGTTGTAACCTCCTGTCACCCACAGGTGATAGGGGAACACCTGGAAAACTTTTTTGACAAAATTCTGGTGGACGCACCTTGCTCCGGTGAGGGAATGTTCCGAAAGGACAGTGACGCCCAAAATGAATGGAGCTATGAGCACACCCTGACCTGTGCAGTAAGACAGCTTGAAATTCTAAACAGTGCCAAGTACTGCCTGAAAGAGGGTGGCGAAATGGTGTACTCCACCTGCACTTACAACGAAAGGGAAAACGAGGGTGTTATTGAAAAATTCCTAAAGGAAAACTCTGAATTTGAAATCGTTGACAGCAAAGCTGAGTTTGGCAGAAACACCTTGGGCTACGCCAAGAGAATTTTCCTGAATGACGGCGGAGAGGGGCATTTTTGCTGTAAATTAAAGAAGAAAACCTCCACAGGGGGATATACTCCGCCCTTTGAATATGGTAAAATAAAGAACAGGGAAGAAATTTTAGATTTTTACCACAGCATTTTTGTAGGTGAGCCCTTTGGTGACAACATTCAGGTTGTAGGGGACAAAATTTATCTTTTTCCTAATGATATGCCAAGCATATCGGGGCTAAATGTTTTGCGTTCGGGAATTTTGCTGGGTGAAATGAAGAAAAACAGAATTGAACCTTGCCACAGTGCCTTTATGGGTGCAAAGCCTAAGGAAATCAATAGCTGTGTTGACTTTGATTTACACAGCGAGGAAATAAAAAAATTCCTCCACGGCGAAACAGTTGCCGTTGACAGCAGTATCAAGGGCTACACAGCAGTTTCGGTGAACGAAATCACAACAGGCTTTGGAAAGGCAAGCAACGGAGTGCTAAAGAATAAATATCCCAAAGGGTTAAGGAATTTATAAAGATTATTACGAAAAGAGATACTATGGACGGACTTTCTAACATTGGAACAATTAAAGAAATTCTCACAAGGCACGGCTTTAAGTTCAGCAAAAGTATGGGGCAAAATTTCCTCATCAACCCATCAGTCTGCCCCAAAATGGCATCAATGTGCGGTGCAACGGATGGTGTGGGAGTACTGGAGATAGGCCCGGGAATCGGAGTTCTCACCAACGAGCTTTGCAAAAATGCAGACAGGGTTGTGTCCATTGAGCTTGACAAAAGGCTTATTCCCGTACTTGCAGAAACTATGGCGGAGCATAAAAACTTTAAGCTGATTAACTGTGATGTTATGGAGGCTGACTTTAAGGGCATTATTCAGCAGGAGTTCAAGGGGCTTGATGTGGTGGTGTGCGCCAATCTGCCCTACTACATCACCTCCCCCATTATTATGCGGCTTTTGGAGGAAAAACTGCCGATAAAGTCAATTACGGTTATGGTGCAAAAAGAGGCTGCCGACAGGCTCACAGCAGAGGTCGGCTCACGAAAAAGCGGTGCTGTTACCGTGGCTGTTGCCTATTACAGCAAACCCCAACTCCTTTTTAATGTGTCAAGAGGCTCATTTATGCCAAGTCCCAATGTGGACAGTGCGGTAATCAAGCTGGATATTTCACAAACTCCAAATGCTATTGTGAAAAAGGAAAGTGACTTCCGCCGAGTTGTCAAGGCAGGCTTTTCACAGCGGAGAAAAACACTATCAAACAGCCTGTCATCAGGCTTGGGGATACCAAAGGACAGGGCAAATATGCTGATAGAAAGGGCAAATCTCCCTACAAATATCAGAGCAGAAAAATTAAGCCTTGAAGATTTCGGCAGACTTTCCGACTGCCTGACGGAGTATGAAAATGAAGAGAATTAAGAATTTGTTGATAAAAATATTTAGAAAAAGAGAAAAAGAAACACGCTGGAACCCTATTTTTCGGGTAGGTGTAATTTTGCTTTCACTGGGAATTGTGCTGACAATCACTTCCATTGTGCTGACAAATTTAGCCAACATAGAGGACTTAAAAATTTTCTCCCTTGACCCCAACGACCTTTCCACCTACTGCGGAATGGGCGCCTGTCTTGTGGCGATAGTAGGAATTTTCTTCATCTTCTGCGGTAAGGTTGAAAGTAAAAAGGACAATTAGAATACACTTTATCGGCTCCCACAGGGAGCCTTTTTTATCAAACAAACTGTAAGATTTTCAAATTTTCTGCGTATATAGGTATGTAATAAGTTAGGAGGTGTTTTGATGAGGGATGATGCACTGATAAGGCTGTTGCGGAAAAAGCCTTATGAGGGGATGAGGGTGCTGACAGAAACATATTCCGCCTTGATTTGTGCAGTTGTCAGGGGAAAACTGAGTAATTCTGTTTATAACTCTGCGGAGATTGAGGACTGCGTTGCAAACACATTCAGCGAGTTTTACATAAATATGGACAAGTATAACCCCAATGAAAGCAGTCTAAAGTCCTGGCTGTGCGTGCTTGCAAGGAACAACGCCATAGATATTTTGCGTAAGGATAAAGGAAAAAATATTTCTATTGACGACCAAAGCACATACGGTCAAATTAGGGACGAATTTTCCTTTGAAATTGATGTTGAGGATAAGGATTTGCGTAAACAGGTTCTTCAAGAGGTGAAAAATTTAGGTGAACCCGACACCACAATTATCATCAAAAAGTATTATCTCAACAAGTCGTCAAAACAGATTGCAAAAGACCTTGGTATGACAGTTGCGAATGTTGACACAAGGACTCACAGGGCAATTTCTAAGCTAAAGAAAGTTTTTGGAGGTGAGAGTGTATGACAAAGTTACTAAATGATATTTTTGATAATTGTTCTCCGGCAGAGCTTGATTTGTTGCTGGAGGATTATGACGAGGAGCTTGCTGACGAAAAATCCCTTGACCGCATAACGGCTATGACAATGGGAAAATCAGGCATCACCAAAGCCTCAAGGAAATTGGGCAGAAACACAAAAACACTGCTGTTGATTGCCTCTTGTGTATCAATGATTGTGGCTATGGGTGTTGGAAGCTTTGTTGCCGAGGCACTTGAATACAATAACGCTGTGGAATACCTAAAGGAAAAAAATATTTCCATCAAGGGTATGAGCCGTGAGGACATAAAAAATGTGTATCGTGACATTACAACCGACTCCTACACCTACTCAAATAATTCTAAAGCGGTTCACAAAAACACCTACATCAACAGCGTACAGGGATATAACATTGCCCAAAACAACCTTAATGAGTATCAATCAAATGCAAGCTCACTCCCCATGCAGGGCGGAGTATTAACAAGGGAAGATCATAGCTTTGCACAAAATAGAGTAGACTATATATTTGATGTGAGAGGGGAAAAGGAAGAATGGTTAACTGACGAAGAAGGCTATGATTACTGCATTACCACAATAGAAGGTTCATATATAGCTAAATATGTTGACGGCCGTGAGATTTGGCAAGCAGAGGTAGAGGAATTTGAAATAGATGACTATTTAGTGACCGAAAAGGGAGTACTAATCTATGGCACTACACCATACAGATATGATGGCAAAGGCTGGGATATGTGGTCGGCATTTATTGATAATGAGGGCAAGGTGCTGTGGAAAAAGAAGCTTGATAATGGTTTCCACCATAGCTTTAGTGCTTATGCCCGTGAAAACAAGGACGGTACATTTCTTGTTGTGAGCCTGTCCGATAACGAAATTTACCACGAACTGAATCCGCCAAAAGACCTTGTAAAAAATAAGGATAAGTATATGGTTATTTATCACTTGGATTACAGCGGAAAGATAATCAGCACCACCACCGCAAATATAGGAGAATATACCGATATATACAATGTTTTTAAGTCGGGCGAAAACTATATTGCAGAACTATATAACATATATTGCGACGACCTGAACGACACCAAATTTGTAAAGGTGAACAGAGATGGAAAAATTGTAAAATCCTTTAAGCTGGGGTCAACAACAGATGACTACGAATTTGTGGATATGGCAGAGTTTAACGGAAAATTATATATCTCCGCAACTGCAAGACCTATTAATTCAGCATTGTATAGTAATAATTTAGAAGAATTAAGCGAAATAACAATGCTGAAATTAATGAGGGAAGAGTTTACATCTGTTCTCCTTGTATGTGACTTTGAAAGTGGCAGACCAAAGGAATTTTACAGTGCAAAAGGCTCCTATGCAGGAAATCTGTCCGTAAGCAACAGGGAGTTAAAATGGAGCGTAAACAGCATTATTACAGCACATTATTCACCCTATAGAAATGCATATTCTTTTTGGGGGGAGAACAGAACAAAAACCTATACCTTTGACAAAAAGGGCGGGTTGCTTTACGAAACACAGTCAAACATAAGTGATATATATTCAAGTTCTTAAGTAATTTTGCCATTTATAAAGGGTTATGCACGAAAGTTGCATAGCCCTGTTTTTTTGTATTATCTGACTGTATTTTGGAAAACACCCCCACAAACCCAACCTACCTACCCTGCCATTCTGAACTCCTACCTTGTTATTCCGAGAACTCTCCCCCACTGTCATTCCACCACTACACTGTCGTGACCGGCTTGTCGAGGAATCCCCTGACTTTACCACTAATTTTGTTAGTGAAATCATACTTTCCTATAACCTGATAGTGTCGATTTAGGCACTACTGCTATCCTTTCAGATTCCTCGGTCGCTTCGCTCCTCGGAATGACAGGAGGGGGTGTCCTCGGAATGGCTGAGGTGGTAAAGGATTTGCTGTTCGTTGTAAGTGAAATTATTGAAAAGATAATAGAAAACTTTGAAATACATTTCAAGAGCGTGAGAATAAAAAACTGCGAAGCAGTTTCCTTTTCTCTCCTTCGGTTTTGTTTCCTGTTATTTTGTTTGATTTGTTTTCCTTTACTTTTCTTTCCTTTACTTTCCTTTACTTTCCTTTACTTTTCTTTACTTTTCTTTACTTTTCTTTCCTTTACTTTGGGGATTATTGTCATCATTTTTGGGGTTAATGTTGACATTAACTCTGTTATTGTTGACACATTTTGAAAATTGAGTATAAGAAATTATGAGGTATTACTCTTTGACTCAAATTTGTTTACGGCGACTAACTGCCTCAAAATACCATTGTTGTTAAGATGCCATGTATTTATCAAACATATTTTTGTCAAAATACCCCATATAATTGAAACTATCACTATTTCAGAAACGGCATTACCACCCAAGCTTATTGCCAAACAATAATGCAACCTCATATGTCCATTCACAATAGCAACCTCCCTCCCCATATCTGTTTTGAAGAGTTTAACGACTATTGCAAATCCTGTTAGTCAAATTCAGCCTCAATTAATTTGCATTTATACTACCATTGTAGATTTTTTCTTCCCCTTGTGCAATGCAATTATTGCATTGTAGGGAAGTTTTTATTGATTTTTTACTTATATCACTCGTCTTTTTATAGAAATCTTAATTTCATATGACCTTTAGGTGTCGGCTTAGATTCTACTGCTTTAAATTTCCTATCCAAGTATTTCCTAAACCTCAAATGCCTGCGAACAAACCCTCCACCGCAAGCGGTTCGCCTCTTTCTGGCGAAAGCAGCAAACCCTTTGCCCCTACGGGGCATTTCCCTTAGTAAGGGAATACTTTACACAAAGGAGGCTGGCTGTAAGGCAAAATACCGGTTTGAAAAGGGAAAACAAAAGTCAAAACACCCACCTGAAAACAGGTGGGTGTCGTTGTTAGTTATAAGATTTATTAAGAACTAATTAAAATTACTTCTTAACTGTTACCTTACATGTTGCAGACTTCTTAGAGCCGTCAGCAGCTGTAAACTTAACCTTTGCAGTACCCTTCTTTACACCAGCGAGTGTAGCGGACTGACCGGATTTAATCTTAGCTGTCTTAACCTTTACAATCTTAGTCTTATCAGACTTAACTGTGATAGCCTTGTTGTAAACGTTTGAAGGTGCAAGTGTAGCCTTAATCTTTACAGTCTTGCCCTTCTTAGCAATAGTAGCCTTTGTCTTGCTGAGGTTAACCTTTGTAGCCTTCTGCTGCTTAACTGTTACCTTGCACTTAGTATACTTGCCGCTGCCATCCTTAGCCTTTACTGTGATGTAAGCTGTACCAGGCTTAACGCCCTTTACAACGCCTGCGGATGTAACAGTTGCAACGCTCTTGTTGCTTGATGAGTAAGTAACTGCCTTATTGCTTGCATTTGAAGGAGATACAGTAACCTTAATCTTAGCTGTCTTGCCATTGTAAACTGTTACAGAAGAAGCCCTAACGCTTGTAACAGGCTGTGTAACTGTAACCTTAACTGTTGCTACGAATACGTCTGTTTCGCTGCCTGGGTTCTGTACCTTAACTGTTACGTCAGCTTTACCCTTGCCCTTAGCAGTGATCTTACCGTTCTGGTCAACAACAGCAACCTTTTCGTTAGAAGAAGCCCACTCAGTTGTGTAACCGAGGTCGCCGCCATTAACAGTTGCCTTTACAGTTGTAGAAGCACCATTCTTAAGTGTAACAGCTGTCTTGTCAGTTGTTACGCTGATGCCCTTTGGTTCAAAGATTGTACCCTTTGTGTAGTCGATAGAACCGTCAGCATGGAGATATCTCCACTCGCCACCGCATGTTGGTGCGAGAGAAAGCTCGTTAAGTGTAACATTGTTAACATCAACAATGTAAATCATGTTGTTGAATGATTCTGTACCTTCTGGGTAGTTTGGATTTTCAGTTGGCTCGTAGTACTCAGCACCGATGTTAACTGTCTGGCAGTTTTTGCCCCAGTTTGGACCAGCTTCTTCACCTTCTGCAGGTGCAGGACCGCCGTCGATACCGTTAGAGAAGATGATTGTGCCAACATTTGATGGAACATCAATGTAGTAGATGTCGTCAAGACCTGAAGCCTTCATCTGATAAGACTTCTGCCATGACTCACAAGCATATTCGCCATCCCACCAGTAGCAGGTAGCTGTTGCGTTGTTGAATGTGTACCAGTTCTGAACTTTGCCGTCCTTGTCAACAACATCCCTTGGCATCTGGAAGAAGTATCTGTTGCACTCAACACCCTGTGGAGGATAGAAGAAACCGCCACCGTATGTGATAAGGCTTGTTTCGCCCTTGTCGTTTGTTGTAGCTGTTGGTTCCGGCTCAGTTGGAACTGGGTCTGGGCTAACCTTAACACCGTTTACAAAAGCCTGAACAAAGAGATCCTTTGTAAGAACGATCTTAACTGTTGAGTCAGCCTCTGTAATCATAATCTGAACATTAGCACCGCCAGGTCCGATGAGTCCATCGTAACCGTAAGCTGGTTCCCAAGCACCGTTTGTTGTTACCTTGAATTCATAAGGCAACTCGCCTTCCTTAGGCTGAACACCTTTAATTGTGATTTCGTAAGAACCATCTTCATTAGCTGTCATCTTGTTTTCAGGAGCAGCCTGGCCCCAAGTAACACCGTTACAAAGGCCTGGTTCACCGGCGATGTAGTGCTCTGTAACCTCTGGAACAACCTTGCCAGGAGCAGCAGCACCGTTAACGAGAACTTGTACAAAACCGTCGTTTAATGTTGTAAGAACACCGTCAACTTCCTTTTCCTTTGTTCCCTGAACTGTGAGAATGATGTCAACTGTTGCACCATCCTCAGGAACAGAGAATTCAATGTTTCCGTCGTCGCCTAAAGCAGCACCGAATGAGTTGGTCCATGCGTGGTCTTCTGCAACCTTAACTGTGTAAAGGTCGCTCTTTGCAACGCCTGTGTAAGTTATTTTGTATGTGCCGTCTGACTGAGGAATCAAGTCATTAACTGCATTTGCAGGTTTCCAAGCCTCTCCAAGAAAAGCAGCGTCGCCTACAGCAGTGTAGGTGTGTGTAGTATCTTCAGCAGAAACTGAAAGACCTGCAAATACGGAGCAAGCCATCAGAACTGTGAGAAGAAGACTAACAATCTTTTTTGTTTTCATTTCTGAAAAACCTCCTTTAAAATTTTGCATCTTTAAACGCACTTATATTATAGTCAATTACCGGTCTTTTTTTCAATTAGCAATATTACTAAATAAATTTTATTTCTTTGTGAATATTACCTAAAATTTTACCAATGAAAATTTATAGGAAGATTAGTTAAATAAATAGTAAAATCTTGTTCATAATTTGTTCAATACACCCTAAGAGTGGAAAGGGGGTTGAAAATGGAAAATTGGTTTTGGTTTATGTAGTTATGAGATAATAGTGAATAGTGAATATGTATTTTGTAGGATAACCCTATTGTCATGACCAGCTTGTCGAGGAATCCCCCACCTTTACTGCTCTTTTGATAGGAAAATCATACTTTCATATAACCTATTGGTGTTGGTTTAAGCACGACTGCTTTCCTTTCAGATTCCTCGCTACGCTCGGAATGACAGAGTGGTGGCTGGGAATGACAGAGTGATGGCTGGGAATGACAGAGTGGTGGCTGGGAATGACAGGAGTTTAACTAAATACTCCTAACTCCCATCCGACTGAGGTTTTCAAGGGCATCTTTGCCGTCTTTTTTTATTGCAGACTGAAGTTCCTCTATTGAGCTGAACTTTTTTTCCGGTCGCTGAAAGCATACAAGGCGAATGTCTGTTTTCTTGCCGTAAAGGTCTTTTCCCGTATATAACGGCAACCATGTTTCGGATAGGGGCTTATATTCACCCACAGTTGGCTTTACGCCGATATTGGTTACTCCGGCATACTCTACTCCCTCAACTGTTACAATGCTGGTGTACACACCAAACTTGGGTATTGCAAGGTTTTCGGGGAGCTTTTGGTTAATTGTTGGGGTATCCATAAGTCTGCCAATGTGGTTGCCCTCCTCTATTACCGAGGAAAAGCCGAATCTGTGACCTAAAAGGTTGTTTGCTTTTATTATGTCGCCCTGTTTAATCAGCTTTCTGATTCTTGTACTGCTTACAGGTTCACCCTCAAATATAACAGGGTCAACAACAGTTACATCAATACCGTGTCTTCCACACAAGTCCTTAAGCACCTGTGAATCCGCTGTACCGCCTTTGCCGAAATGATAGTTAAATCCGCAGAAAACCCTTGATGCATTAAACCTTTTTACAAGGACTTCCTCTACAAATTCCAAAGGCTCTAAATTCATTATCTTTTCAAAATCATCATAAACAACCTGCTGAACACCCATTTCATTTAATATGTGAAGTCGCTCATCGTTTGGTGTAAGGACTTCCACACTTTTCCCAAAGAGAGATGCGGGGTTTTTGCAGAATGTATAGACAGAGGAAACAAGTCCACATTCATTTGACGCTTTTATCATTTCGCCGATAACAGCCCTGTGACCAAGGTGTATTCCGTCAAAGAAACCCAAGGCAACAGCTGTTTTATTTTTTATTTTGTTACTTTGTTCTTTCATAAATAACTCTCAAATATAATTTAGTAAATGATTATAAACAGCCTTTACACTGTCATTCCCATCCGCCACCCTGTCATTCCGAGGGAGCAAAGCGACCGAGGAATCTGAAAGGATGGAAGTAGTGCCTAAATCGACACTATCAGGTTATCGGAGAGTATGATTTTCCTAACAAAATCAGTGGTAGAGGCAGGGGATTCCTCGACAAGCTCGGAATGACAGGAGTGGAGTATCCTCGGAATGACAAAGTTGGGTGTTTACTCGGAATGACAGGGAAAACTATATTTTTCCGCTGTCCAAAAGGTACTTTGCCTTTAGGATTGCTACCTGTGTTTTTCCGTCCTCGATTTGGTTGTTCAGCACCATTTCCACTACCTTGTCAAAGGGGATTTTTTCTACATTCAAAAATTCGTCCTCGTCAAGGCTTTGTTCACCGCAGTCGTTAACTCTGCACATATACATATGCACAAGCTCGTCGGAATAGGCGCAAAGTCCTACATATCCGCCGAGAGTTGTGAAGCTGTAGCCCTCCGCACCTGTTTCTTCCTTTAGCTCACGCTTACAGTTTTCAAGGGGAGTTTCTCCCTTTTCCAGCTTTCCGGCAGGAATTTCAAGCATTACCTGTCGTGAGGGATAGCGGTACTGACGAACCATCAAAACCTGATTATCCTTTGTTATGGGAACAACGCAAACTGCTCCGGGGTGCTTGTTGTACTCCCTTACCGAGGTGTTTCCGTCGGGGAGAAGTACCTCGTCCCTGTAAATTTTTAATAGGCATCCGTCATAAACCTGTGTTGATTTTATAGCTTTTTCTTCTAATTTCATAATATTACTCCGAGGTGTGAAAATGTTTAATTTTTATCCTTACACGGAAAACCGTGAAAAATTTTCAAGGGCTTTGCTGAACGCTTTTCCCTTTATAAAAAAAGAAACCATAGGGAAAAGCCTTGTTGGCAGGAGCCTTGAGGCTTTTACCGTTGGAAACAAAAGCAAAAGGATAATAATGGTGGGAGGTGTTCACGGAAGTGAATTTCTCACCATAAATTTGTTGTTTAATTTTTTGTGGGATTTGTGCCTTTCCTACGGTGACGGCAGGGAAGTTGCGGGGATTAAGATGAAACGCTACCTGCAAAGGAGGGGAGTTACATTTGTTCCTTGCCTTAACCCTGACGGTACGGACATCAATCTTTTAGGCTATACAAGTGCCGAAAAATATGCCGGACTTGTAGAATACATCTGCCCTCACACCTGTAACTGGCAGGCAAATGCAAGGGGAGTTGACCTGAATCACAACTTCCCTGCAAACTGGGAGGTTATTCACCGCCGAGAGGAAATTATGGGAATTTGCTCACCCTCAAACACAAGATACGGCGGTAAAAGTCCATCCTCCGAGCCTGAAACCATATCAATTATGAACTACATAATAAGTAACGACTTTGGCAGATGCTACACATTCCACAGTCAGGGCAGGGAAATTTACTACGACTTTGGAGAGCATACTCCAAAGGACAGCCCCACAATTGCAAGGCTTCTTAGCAAAACCTCGGGATACACCCTGTCTGCACCGCCGGAGATTGCCGACGGCGGAGGACTAAAGGACTGGTTTATACAGCGTTTTCACCGTCCCGGGTTTACATTTGAGATTGGAAAAGGAATAAACCCTCTGCCACTTTCGGACTTGGAGGAGGAATATAAGATACTGCAAAAAACCCTTTGCCTTGGGGTTATTGTTTAGGGGGGTTTTGAGGTAATAGGTAATAGTGAATAGTGAAGAAGTAGGCACTTTTTGGGGGTACAGACAGCCTCCACCAGACGGGGGAGGTGGCACGGCTTTAGCCGTGACGGAAGGAGGGAAAAAGTGTTCTCTTTTGCTCTTTTTGTCTTTAGAGGATAGTGCGGTTATATATTCTGACACAAACTTTATCATCTAAAGACATACCAAGATATATTGTCTACTTTTTCACTCCCCCAGTCGGCATAGCCGACAGCCCCCTCATCCGAGGGAGCCTTTGTTTAGTCATAATCTCATCTAACCTGATAGTGTCGGTTTTTGCACAACTGCTATCCTTTCAGATTCCTCGCTATGCTCGGAATGACAAGAGGAGAGTTTTCTTTCCTATCAATATATTTTTCTAACTGTAACTGCCTGCTGACAAACCCACCACCGCAAGCGGTTTTCTCCCTTTACACAAGGGAGGCTGTTGTAGTTATAAAGTAATAACGAATAGTGAAGAAGTATCAATTGGCGATAGCATTTTCAAATTTCAATTTTCGATTTATCATCCCAAGTCCGGTGTGTTGATTTTTTTGTCGTCGCCAAAGTAGATGTTGTACCATACTATGAACACATATACTGTCCACACTTTACGGGAGTTGTCCTCTTTGCCGTTAAAGTGGCCGTCAAGCCACTCTACAAGTATGTCGGTGTTGAAGAATTTTTCTGCTGTTTCGGACTTAAAGGCTGTTTTTACTACATTGTAGTACTTTTCATCCTTAAGCCATACCCTTGTCGGTACAGGGAAGCCTAACTTACGCTTTTGGGCGGTTTTTTCAGGCATTCTTCTGCGAGCCGCCTTACGCATTGCGTACTTTGTATTTTCGCCGTTTACACGTAGCTTTGTGGGGATTGTTCTTGCAACCTTGAACACCTCTTTGTCAAGGAAAGGAACTCGAAGCTCAAGGGAGTTTGCCATTGACATTCTGTCCGCTTTCAAGAGGATGTCACCTGTCATCCACAGGTTGATGTCAAGATACTGCATTTTTGTGATGTCGTCATAGTCCTTTACCCTGTCGTAATAAGGCTTGCACAGGTTTTGGGGGTCTGTGGCGATTTCAGGCTTTTTAAGGAGAGCCTGTTTTTGCTTTTTGTCGTACATAAAGGCATTGCCGATAAAGCGTTCTTCAAGACGCTTTCCCCCACGCATAAGGTATGCTCTGCCCTTGATTTTCGGGAATTTTTCTGCCAATTTGCCTATTGCACGGCGAAGCGGGAAAGGAACTATGGTGTAGGGCTTAAGTGAACGAGGAACATTGTAGCAGGTGTAACCACCGAAAAGCTCGTCTGCACCCTCGCCTGAAAGCACAACCTTTACATACTGACTTGCCAAATTTGAAACAAAGTAAAGGGCAATACAGCTTGGGTCTGCAAGTGGCTGATCCATATAGTACTGAACCTTTGGTACAGTACACCAAAACTCCTCACTGCCTATGAGCTTTGTGTGATGCTCAACGCCGATTTCCTTGGAAAGCTCCTGTGCCCAAGAGATTTCGTTGTACTTTTCGCCAAAGTCAAAGCCAACCGTAAAGGTCTTTTGGTCTGCAAAATATGTGGAAACATAGGAGGAGTCAACTCCGCTGGAAAGGAAGCAGCCTACCTCAACATCTGCGATTTTGTGAGCCTTTATTGAGTCCTCGAAAACATCTGCAATCTTGTCCACAGCCTGTTCCTCGGTGAGTGAATTGTCAGGCTCAAAGGTTGGCTCAAAGTACCTTTTTGTTGTAATTTTGCCGTCCTTGTACCACATAAAGTGTCCGGGTAACAGGCAATACACATTTTTGAAGAAGGTTTCAGGTGGAACTACATACTGGAAAGAAAGGTAGTAGTCAAGTGCCTTTTCGTTAAACTCCTTTTTAAAATCGGGATGCTGTAAAATCGACTTGATTTCTGAGCCGTAAACCAAATTGCCGTCAATCGTTGTGTAGTGCATTGGCTTGATGCCGAAGAAATCCCTTGCGATAAAGAGAGAACCGTCATTTTTGTTGTAAATTGCAAAGCCGAACATACCCCTGAGCTTTGGGAGCATTTCCTCGCCCCACTGTTCAAAGCCGTGGATAAGCACCTCGGAGTCGGTGTCGGTGTAGAACTTATGACCTGCCTTTTTCAGCTGTTCACGAAGAATTTGGTAGTTGTAAATTTCTCCGTTAAAGGTGATTACAAGTGACTTGTCCTCGTTGTATATCGGCTGTGTGCCTCCGTCAAGGTCTATGATTGAAAGCCTGCGAAAGCCCATTGAGATATAATCGTCCTGAAAAAGTCCGTCAGAGTCGGGACCACGGTGGGTGATGACCTCTGTCATTCTTTTGATTGTATCATCTCTGTCAACAATTTGACCTGTAAAACCGCATATACCGCACATTTTAAATTCATCCTTTCCAAAAATTTTCCTGATAGTTTTATATACCCTTTTATAGTACCACAGAATTAGAATATCTGCAAGACAATGTGCCACCTATTTTTCATTTGTTCTTACAAAAGCAAAAGGACAACCTTTGCTAACCCTTTTATAAGGATAGCTTTTGGTTGTCTTTTTTTAGTCCTTATATTTTCTCATTGCGTCAGGGTCGCCCAAGGCTGCTGCTTTGCCGTAGTAACGGTTGCTCCTGTCTTTGTCTTTGCTGAAACCGTTTTTGCCCTTTTTTGAATATTTTGCAACTGTTTTGTAAAAGTCAATCAAGGTTTGGGTAAGGTCCATATCTGTCAGGTGTGACGCCCTTTTCAGGTACCCGTTAATTTTGCGGTAATTCTCCCGTGTTACCCCTTGGGATAATAATTTTTCTGCCCTTTGGTAGTAGTCCGTACCAATTTCCTTTACCATATTGCCGTCAAAAGTCTTTGCCCTTTGCAAATATTTATCAGAAAGCATAGGGTCTTTTTTGTAGCCTGATACACCGTGCCTGAAATTAAAGTAGCAATTAATGTAGAATTTTACCAGTTTAGTTTTACCACTTTGGGCATTATATTCTACTGCTTTTTTAAAGTATTCCTCTGCTTTTTCAGCATTAGGCATTAGTTTTTTTCCGTTGCTGTACATTTCTCCATACTGAATATAGAGGGTAGCAAGGTTTTTCTTTGCTGAATTATTGCCCAGTTTTGCACTTTCCTTAAAGTATTCCTCTGCCTTTTCAAGGTTGAACTCAACTTTTTCACCGTTATAGTGCATTTTCCCCAGTAAATTCAGAACTACACTTAGGTTTGCTCTGCTGTTTTCACAGCCGTTTTCTGCACCTTTTCTAAATAGGTCAAGGGCAACGGTATAGCTTTGTACATTTTCAAAATCAAATCGTTCAATACCCTGTTGATTTAGACTTTCGCCCAAATTTTCTTGTTTTTTTGTATCGCAAGGGGAGCAAATTTCAAGTCCCATAATCATTCTCCAAAGTTTATAAGTATAAAAACATTATAGACCTATTTTTGTGATTTGTAAACTGTTTTTTTGTTTTCTTTTTTCCTCTTTTTGTAGCGCTGTTATATGTTCTGACTCAAACTTTATCATCTAAAGACATACCAAGATATATTGACTACTTTTTCACTCCCTCAGTCACGCAAGGCGTGACAGCTTTTCTGGCGAAAACGGCAAACCCTTTGCCCCGTTGGGGCATTTCCTTTAGCAAGGGAATACCTCACCCGAGGGAGCCTTTGTTAAGTCCATAATTTCATCTAACCTGATAGTGTCGATTTAGGCACTACTGCTTTCCTTTCAGATTCCTCGGTCACTTCGTTTCCTCGAATGACGGGGTGTTGTGTGCCTTTGTTAGTAATAAAACAACCCCCGGAATTAACCGAGGGTTGTAGTATAAAGATGTGAAATTACTTCTTTACTGTAACCTTAATTCTTGCGTACTTCTTAGAACCGTCCTTAGCAGTAGCTCTTACATATGTTGAGCCCTTCTTAACAGCGGTTACCTTGATTGTAGCGCCGGACTTAACTGTTGACTTAGATACCTTTGCAATCTTTTTATTTTCGGACTTGATTGCCAAAGTCTTGTTGTTTGCATTTGCCGGGTAAGCAGTTACCTTAACACTCTTCTTTGCGCCCTTCTTAGCAAGCTTAATTGAGGACTTGTTAAACTTAACGCTTGTTACAGGCTGTTTAACTGTTACCTTAATTGCCTTCTTGAGTGTTGTGTTGTCCCTACTTGTAGCATAAACTGTACATGTGCCCTTGCCACGAGCAACAATCTTACCTGCTGAGGTTACTGTTGCAACCTTCTTGTTAGATGTTGTCCAAGCAACCTTCTTGTATGCACTTAAAATGCTTGCAGGTTCAACAACAGCCTTAACTGTTGTACTCTTGCCAACATTAAGTGTTACGCTTGACTTGCTTACTGTAAGTTTCTTTGCAACATGCTTAACATTAACTACACACTTAGCAACTAAGCCTGTGTTGGAAACAGCCTTAATAATTGTCTGTCCGCTGTTATTAGCTTTGAATGTTGCAGTTTCTGTGCAATAGAGCTTGCCGTCATTGTCATAAAGACCTGTCACTGTGTTCTTTGTCTGTGAGCAAACACCTACACGAGAGTTGTTTACAGCCCATGTAACAGTCTTTTCTGTTGTGTAACCAGGCCAGATGCTTGCAACAATGTTAAACTCCTGACCTTCATAAACTGTGATTTTAGCCTTGTCAAGAGAAATCTTGGTAATCTCAAATACATCACCCGGTTTTGTCTGTGGAACAGTCTCCTTTGTTGAGGATGGCTGTGTAGTAGAGGTACTGGTTGTTGTAGTTGGTTTTGTTGTAGTTGTGGTTGGCTTTGTTGTAGTTGTAGTTGGTTTTGTTGTAGTGGTAGTTGGTTTTGTGGTTGTTGTAGTTGGTTTTGTTGTAGTTGTGGTTGTTGTATTTTCAACTGCAATAGCTGTGATTACAATGTCACCTGCTACTACTGCGCTGATTGTTACAGTACCGTCAGCATTATTTACAGGTGTAATTGTCTGTGTGCCGTTGGTTGCAACTACAGTTGTAATCTTGTAGTCCTTGTCAGGAACAAGAATTGTTGTGAACAAAGAACCTTCCTTAACTGTTGTTGCAGTGGAGCTTGAAACAACCTTAATGAGGTTATTGATAACCTGATATTCCCTTGCAGGAGCAGTTGTTGTAGTTGTAGTTGGTTTTGTTGTTGTTGTTGTTGTTGTAGTAGTTGTAGTTGTAGTTGTTGTAGTTGTTGTAGTTGTAGTTGTTGTAGTAGTTGTAGTTGGTTTTGTTGTTGTTGTAGTTGGTTTTGCCTGGTCAACAGTAGTATCATTACCACTTATGAACGGTGTGTTCATCTCACCGTCTGTTGCATAGTCAGTTCCGTCAACACCGGTAAGTGTAACCATCTTACCTTCTGCAAAGTACTGTCCGCCTGCTTCCTTTACAAGGAATGTAGCAGTAAGGAGAGCTGTCTTCTGTGTGAAATCATATGGTTCATTGAAGCTTGAACCGTTGCAGTAAATTTCGCCGTAAATATCTGTGTTGAAGATAACACCCTTTGTTACACCAGGTGTAAATGATAGAAGCTCAATACCCTTAGGATTAATTGTCTTTGTACCGTACATCATATTTGCGTCGAAGTCTTCGCACATCTTGTCTGTCTGTACATAGTAAACAACTGTTACCTTGTCGCCAACATTAACCTTTTTACCGTTGAATGTTGTGTCGCCTGGTGTTGGAACTGTTGTGCTTGTTGTAGTTGGTTTTGTTGTAGTTGTAGTTGGTTTTGTTGTAGTTGTAGTTGGCTTTGTTGTTGTTGTAGTTGGCTTTGTTGTTGTTGTAGTTGGTTTTGTGGTGGTTGTTGTTGGCTTTGTTGTTGTTGTTGTTGCCGAAACAACATCAGTTGATTCACCCCAAGTGAATGAAGTTAATACATCGCCGTCTTCTACATAGTATGTACCGTCAACACCTGTCAATTCCTGCATAACAAAGTTTGCAAAGTAGTCAGCGTTTTCCTCTTTAATAACGAAAGTAGCTTTTACAAATTCTGTGCCTGCTGTGAAATCATATGGATCCATAAAGCTCGAACCGTTGCAGTAAATTTCACCGTAAATACCATCGTTAAACATTACACCCTTAGATTCTGCACAAGAGAATGACTCAAGCTGGATTCCGTTAGGGTTGTTGTTTTTTGTTCCGTAGTAGCCATTAATTTGGAAGTCTTCGCACTTCTGGTCTACCTTAAGGTTGTAGGAAACTGTTACCTTGTCGCCAACCTTAACAGGCTTGCCGTTAAATGTTGTGTTGGATGGCTGTGGTGCAGTTGTTGTTGTGGTTGTTGTGGTTGTTGTGGTTGTCGTAGTTGGCTTTGTAGCTGTTGTTGCTGTTGATGTTGTAGTAGTTGTAACAGGGGGAGCCGGAACAACTTCCTCTACTACTTCAAAATCCTTATACTTTTCTTCGTAGTTTAAAACCGGAATAGAATTACCGTTTCCGTCAGTTCCTGTAATAATTGTAAATTCATTAGATACTGTGTGTGTTCCAGCCTTTAATACAGTAAACTCTGCTGTCAGGAAAACTTTTTTCTCCCTAAAGTCATATGGAGCCATAAAGTTGGTTCCATTGTAGTAGAAGTAACCGGGAATTTCTGTGTTATACAAAACTCCTGCTGTTGTGTTTGGCAGTTTTGCAGAAACTAACTTCAAAGCCTCGGAGTCATATTTTACTTCACCTTGGAAGTCCTCCAGTAATTCGTCAACGCAAAGGTCAATTGTATAGATTACATTTGAACCAACATCGTAAGTCTTACCGTTGACAGTGGCTGTATCTGCTGCGGAGGCGTCAATAGCCAAGCCTGTAACCCCTACTGACATAATCATAATAACTGTCAGTAAGATTGAAACTAATCTTTTCATTGGGTTTTTTCCTTTCTCTTAAATAATTATATTGTTTTCATAAGCATAACCTCCGAAGAAAATCGGAGGTTTAACCACCTAAATCCGTAATCTGCTGATTACTTTTTAACAGTTACCTTACATATTGCAGACTTCTTAGAGCCGTCAGCAGCTGTAAACTTAACCTTTGCAGTACCCTTCTTTACACCGGTGAGTGTAGCGGACTGACCGGATTTAATCTTAACTGTCTTAACCTTTACAATCTTAGTGTTATCAGACTTAACATTGATAGACTTATTGTAAACATTTGAAGGTGCAAGTGTAGCCTTAATCTTTACAGTCTTGCCCTTCTTAGCAATAGTAGCCTTTGTCTTGCTGAGATTAACCTTTGTAGCCTTCTGCTGCTTAACTGTTACCTTACACTTAGTATACTTGCCGCTGCCATCCTTAGCCTTTACTGTGATGTAAGCTGTACCCGGCTTAACGCCCTTTACAACGCCTGCGGATGTAACAGTTGCAACAGACTTGTTGCTTGATGAGTAAGTAACTGCCTTGTTGCTTGCATTTGAAGGAGATACAGTAACCTTAATCTTAGCTGTCTTGCCATTGTAAACTGTTACAGGAGAAACCTTAATAGATGTTACCTTTTGAATAACAGTAACCTTGCAGGTTGCCTTAAGGTCGCCGACTGTTGCTGTGATTGTTGCTGTACCTGCCTTTTTAGCTGTAACAACACCGTCTGCAACTGTTGCTACGGATGTGTTGCTTGAAGTCCACAGAACTACAGATGACATAGCGGCAAGTTCAGGAGTAACTGTTGCCCTAAGTGTGAGCTTTGAGCCTGCGTTTACTGTTGCTGTTGTTCTGTCAAGCTTAATTGAATCTGCCGGATAAGCATCAACGGTTACATCTGTCTTTTCTTCACAGCCCTTGTTTGTGCCGTACTCATAGTAGTCAGTGCCGTTAACGCCTGAAATGATGTACATATTGTTTGTGATTGTCTGCTCGCCACCGGCAATTACCTCAAAGTTAGCAGTGAAGAATACAGTGTCAGGAGCGCCCAATGAACCTAATGAATAGTCATATGGATCCTGATAGCTTGTACCGTTGTAGTAAGCTGTGCCTGCTTCCTTAATGTTTGACATCACTCCCTTTGTTTCAGCCATATTCAAGCCAATAATCTTAAGTCCTGCTGAATATGAAAGACTGCCCTGGAAGTCCTCAAACTTGCCCGGAGTTTTAAGGTTGTATGTGAATGTTACTGTGTTACCAACAGAACATTCAACACCGTTTACCTTTGCAACCTCTAAGGCTGATGCTGTTGTTCCGGCAATAGTGATGATTGACATTGCCATCAAAACTGCAAGAAAAACTGATAAAGTCTTTTTCATAATTTCACATCCTAAAAAACATATTTTTTATCAATACTATTATATAATATCTAATCAGAAAAATCTACCTCTATTTGCACAAAAATTGTTAACTTTTTATGTACGATTAGTTATTTTGCACTATACAAGAGGTAAATATTTGTACATTATTCTAAATCCACTTTTATACCCAACACCTCAAGGCTTTCTTTGTCAACAGGTGCAGGACTTTCGCTCATAAGTTCGGAGGCATTTTGCACCTTAGGGAAGGCTGTTACATCACGAAGGCTGTCTGCTCCGGAAAGTAACATTGCAATACGGTCAAGACCGATTCCCATACCTCCGTGTGGTGGTGCGCCGTACTTGTATGCCTCCACAAGGAAGCCAAACTTTGCCTCAATCTCCTCCTCTGTAAGGTGGAGAGCCTTGAACATCTTTTGCTGAAGCTCATAGTCGGTAATTCTGATTGAGCCGGAGGAAAGCTCTGTTCCGTTAAGTGTAAGGTCGTAAGCCTTTGCCACAACCTTGCCCTTGTCTGTGTCAAGATACTTTAAGCACTCTTCCTTTGGCATTGTAAATGGATGGTGCATTGCAACCCATTCTCCGCTTTCTTCGTCAAACTCAAAGAACGGAAAGTCAACAATCCAGACAAACTTAAATTCGTCAGGGATAATGTCAAGCTTCTTTGCCACATTCAGTCGTAAAGCTCCCAGAGTTGAAAGCACAACGGAATTTTTGTCGGCAACAAAGAGTACTACATCACCTTTTTTGGCGCCTGTTCTCTCAATAATTCCGTTAAATTCCTCATCGGTAAGGAACTTTTTAAAGGAGCAGGACGGCTCGTCCTCCACCCAACGGATAAACGCAAGTCCCTTTGCGCCGATTCCCCTTACATATTCTGTCAGCTTGTCAATTTCTTTTCTTGTAAGGGTTTCAGCACCGTTTTCCGCTACAATAGCACGAACACTGCCGCCGTTCTTTACAGCACCGGAGAAAACTCCAAAGCCACAGTCGGCAACAATATCTGAAACATCCTTGATTTCCATACCGAAACGGACATCAGGCTTGTCGGAGCCATAGCGGTTCATAGCGTCTGAATATGTCATCTTCTCAAAGGGAGTTTTCAGCTCCTTGCCCAAAATCTCCTTGAACAAACGCTTGAAAAGTCCCTCGTTGATTTCCATTATCTCCTCCATAGAGGCAAAGGAAAGCTCCATATCAATTTGAGTAAACTCAGGCTGACGGTCGGCTCGTAAATCCTCGTCACGGAAACACCTTGCAAGCTGAATGTATCTGTCAAAGCCTGAAAGCATTAAAAGCTGTTTGTAAATTTGAGGTGACTGTGGCAGGGCATAAAAACTGCCCTTGTGTATTCTTGAGGGTACAAGGTAGTCACGAGCGCCCTCGGGAGTTGATTTTATCAGCATTGGTGTTTCAATCTCGATAAATCCGTTTTCGTAGAAATAGTCCCTTGCCACCTTTGCAATTTTGGAACGCAATATGATGTTATCCTGCAAGGGCTTTCTTCTAAGGTCAAGGTAACGGTACTTTAGCCTTACATCCTCGGCTGTTTTGCAGTCGTCAACAATTTCAAAGGGCGGCGTCTGCGCCTTTGAAAGCACCCTTAGCTCCTCAACAAGAATTTCAACATCACCTGTGGGAATTTCGTGGTTTTTGGAGCTTCTCTCCTGCACCTTTCCCCTTGCACAGAGGACATATTCCGACCTTACGCCAAAGGCTTTGTCAAAAACCTCCCTTGATGTGGTGTCGTCAAATGCAAGCTGAACAATGCCTGTTCTGTCACGCAAATCAATAAAGATAAGCTGACCTAAGTCCCTTTGCTTTGACGCCCAACCACACACAACAACCTCTTGTCCAATGTGGTGGGCTCTTAAATCTCCGCAGTAATTGGTACGGCGAAGCTCTCCCATATATTCTGCCATAGTATTCTCCTGTTTCTTTCTATTTATATGTAAATAATTTTATCATTTAATGAAAGTGTGGTTAATTTAAGAAATATACACACTCGTCATTACGAGTTGAAATATTGTCATTCCAAGCCGAAAGATTGTCATTCCAAGCCGAAAGATTGTCATTCCGAGCCGAAAGATTGTCATTCCGAGCTTGTCGAGGAATCCCCTTTCTCTACCACTCGTTTTGTTAGGAAAATCCTACTTTCATCTAACCTGATAGTGTCGTTGTCAGCACTACTGCTATCCTTTCAGATTCCTCGGTCGCTTTGCTCCCTCGGAATGACAGAGTGGGGGCGTCCTCGGAATGACAGAGTGGGGGCGTCCTCGGAATGACAGAGAGGAGGCGTCCTCGGAATGACAGAGGAATTAACTCCAAACTCCAAACTCCAAACTAATTTATATCCCTGCAATCTTCTGTGTTTGGGCATTTATCATTATGTCCTGAAATTCCTTTGCAAAGTCTGTAAGGGAAACCGGTGTTTTGTCGCCTGTTTCCATATTCTTAACCTCTGCCTTGTTTTCCTCAATTTCGTTATCTCCCAAAACAACGGAGAACTTTGCGCCGATTTTGTCGGCAAACTTCATCTGTGGACGAAGTCCTCTTCCAACAATGTCGCATTGTGCGGAAAGTCCCGACTTCCTCACCTCTTCAGCCAAGGCAAAAGCCTTTAGACTTGCATTTTCGCCCATAGAGGCTATGTACAAATCACAGGTGTCAGGCTTTGGGATTTCAACTCCGCTGCTTTCGATTAGTAGCAACAGCCTTTCAATTCCCATTGCACAGCCCAAAGACGGTGTGTGCTGACCGCCTAATTCTTCAATAAGACCGTCATATCTTCCGCCGCCGCATACAGTACCCTGTGCGCCGATATTGTCGGAAACAAACTCAAAAACGGTCTTTGTGTAGTAGTCAAGTCCTCTTACAATAGTTGGGTTAACCTCATATTTTACCCCTGCTATGTCAAGGTAGGACTTTACCTTTGCAAAATGCTCCTCACATTCCTCGCACAAAAAGTCAATCATCTTTGGTGCGTCCTTTGCAATTTCACTGCAAACAGGACTTTTACAGTCAATAATTCTCATTGGGTTGCGTTCAAGTCTGCCAAGGCAGGTGTCGCAAAGCTTGTCCTTGTACTGAGAAAAATATTCCTTTAGCTTTTCGTGGTATTTACTGCGACACTTTGGACAGCCGATTGAATTGATTTCAAGTCTGATTTTTGAAAGTCCCAAAACCTCAAAAAGTCCGTTTACAAGGGAAATAACCTCTGCGTCTGCACTTGGGTTTTGAGTTCCGAAAACCTCAATGCCAAACTGGTGAAATTCCCTTTGTCTGCCTGCCTGTGGCTTTTCGTAGCGATAGCAGGTGGTGAGGTAATACTGCTTTGACGGCAGTCCGTCATTCTGAACAGAATGTTCAAGGAATGCCCTTGCCGCACCTGCCGTACCCTCGGGACGGAGGGTTATGCTTTCGTCACCCTTGGTGCTGAAGGTGTACATCTCCTTTTGAACAACATCGGTTGTTTCACCAACACCCCTTGAAAAAAGGGCGGTTTGCTCAAAAACAGGTGTTCTTACCTCTTTATATCCGTAGGCATTAGCCTGACGGCGCATAATATCCTCAAGGAAAATCCAGCGGTAGCTGTCCTTGGGCATTATGTCCTCTGTTCCCTTAATCTTCTTTATAATTTCTGCCATTTCTCTATTCCTTTCAATAGGTAAGTAAAGGGCAGCAAAAGCCGCCCATTAGTAATCAGTGCAAATGATAGATGCTGTAAAACCTTATTAAATCTTATTTAACAATATTTCTCCAGTCAAGGTCGCCTCTTTCAAGACCGTGGATAAGCACCTCGGCTGTTGCAATGTTTGTGGCAACAGGAATGTTGTGCATATCGCAAAGACGCAAAAGGTTCATATCGTTTGCCTCTTTTGGCTTTGATTTCAGTGGATCACGGAAAAACAACAGCATATCCACCTCGTTACAGGCAATTCTTGCGGCAATTTGCTGGTCGCCGCCCTGACTGCCGCCAAGGAATGTCTGAACCTTTAAGCCTGTTGACTCTTGCACAAGCTTGCCTGTTGTGCCTGTGGCACAGATGGTGTTGCGACTTAAAATACCGCAGTATGCAATACAAAACTGAACCATAAGTTCTTTCTTTTCATCATGTGCAATAAGTGCTATGTTCATAATAATTCCTCCATAATTAACCATTTCTATATCTTCTTGGGAAATGCAAGAAGAGTGTTTTTTCCCATTATTCTGTCTGCAATTTTGTCAAAGGCAAGTGTTGAGGGCGAGTTGTTAAGGTTTGGTCTGCCCTGCTGTGACATAGTAACAAGCTGATAGTCCTCGGGCACAATGCCGATAAGTTGGGTTTCGCACTTGTCGATAACCTCATCAAGGTCACGATAAACACCAAGCTCCTTAAAAGCTTTTTCGCTGAACTTATTAATAATAAGCCTTATGTCCTTAACATCATTTTGAAGTAGTATACTCCTCACATTGAGGGCGCCTCTCACACCGGTTGGCTCTGCATTGGTGACAATTATTGCTCTGTCGGCGGGGGTAATAGCTGTGATAAAACCACTTCCCACTCCTGCCGGTGCATCAATTAAAATGTAGTCGTAGTCATTCTTTACGGTATCTGTAAACTGCTTCATAACAGCCGGAGCAATTTCGTCCTGTGTGTCAATCGGTGCCGGCATAAAGTACAGCCCCTCAACACCGGAGAATTTGTACAGGGCATCCTCTGTAAAACAGTTGCCTGCAATTACATCACTGGTGTCATACACAAGGTTCTTATCAAGCCCCAGCATAAGGTCGGAGCCTCTCATACCGCAGTCGCAGTCGATGAGCAAAACTTTATTATTCTTTTTGCACAGCGCCAGTGCAAGATTCACCGTCACTGTTGTTTTGCCTGTGCCTCCCTTACCGGACGCAAATACAATAGTCTGACTCATAATACACCTCGTATTCATTCTATCACAAATTTTCTTCATAAACAAATCACAGAATGTAGAATAAATCACCCGAAATTTGGGCATATTGAATAAAAAATCTTCAATTCCCCTATTTTCGACAGTCTTTACTGTGTGTAATTTTTACATTTATAGCTTTATTACCAATAGTTCTATTATAAAACAATTAATTATGGTTTAATTTTTGTCCTGCTCCTCTGTAATAAAGCCGGTGGAGTCGGGCATTGAGTTTCCTCCTGTTTTAGCTTCTTTGCTTGTGATTATAAATCCGTCTTGGTCTAAGGTGTTCTTCTTTCGCTTATTTTCCCTTTTGTAAACCGTTGTCACCCATGGACTTTCCTGTGAATTATAGTCATCCTGTGGCAGAGAGGAAGCTGTGCGTTTCTTCATATGCTTTCGTCTGTACTGTTTTAATATTCTTACAATCAGCCAAAAAAACTGTCCTACAAGGAGTCCACCGCAAAAGGCTAAGCCTAAATAAAGATATATTCCCCCATCAAAGCCGAACCAAAGCAAATTCAGCTTTTGCAAGGCTACCGTTGCCAGTAAGAGGGCTGATAAAATTATCTCTATTGCCGTTGCAATCCTTTGGCTGTACACAAGGACAAGGATAAAAAGCCCCATAGCAACAATTGAGGTTATGTACTGATTTTTTAGCAAAAAACTGCTTTGGCTTACATTCACCAAAACAGAAATAAGCACCTGTAAGGAGGAATACACAGCCACAACACCCCAAAGGTATGTGAATATCACCTTGTACCATATTCCCATTCTGTCAACAGTACCGTCTATAAAAACAAGAGTTTTGTTAACCTTTTGAAGAAAAGAAGAACTCTTATTGCTTTCTTTCATAAAACCACCTATTTTACTTTTGTGCTTATATTGTATCACCTAAAAGGCGGATTGGCAACTTATTGTAGCTATATATTGATTTTATTCAGCCTACTTCTGTCATTTCGAGGGAGTGAAAAGACCGAGGAATCTGAAAGGAAAGCAGTTGTGCATAAAGCGACACTATCAGGTTAGATGAAAGTATGATTTTTCTAACAAAATTAGTGGTGGAGGTAGGGGATTCCTCGACAAGCTGGTCATGACAATAGGAACTCGGAATGATATGAATTTTCAATTTTCAATTTTAAAATAAAAAAAGACACCCCATAGGGATGTCTGAACCGAAGTGCTGAGTGGTACACAAGTGCCTCCAGCAAATTGGTGCTGGTGACCGGACTTGAACCGGTACGGAGTATTAGTCCGAGGGATTTTAAGTCCCTTGTGTCTGCCTATTCCACCACACCAGCAGGTATTGGTGACCCGGACGGGAATCGAACCCGTGTTACCGCCGTGAAAGGGCGGTGTCTTAACCGCTTGACCACCGGGCCAAATTGGTAGCGGAAATAGGACTTGAACCTACGACACTTCGGGTATGAACCGAATGCTCTAGCCAGCTGAGCTATTCCGCCATATTAACCGCTTTCTTTTGGAAGTCAGCAATAACAATTATATGCAAAAAGGTCTGTTTTGTCAATAGTTTTTTGCATAAAATATGATATTTTTTTGAATATCTACATATTGTACATATATATCTTATTTTTATTTAAAAGCACAATATATCAACTTTATTCTTCCTCTTATTTTTTTAATTATACCACCTGTGGAAAAAGTTATAAAAGATTTCTGCTATTATGTTTTTTGCAAGGGTTTTTATTCGCCCTTTCTGTCATTCTGAGGGAGTGAAACTTCCGAAGAATCTGAAAGGAAAGCAGTAGTGCATTAAAAATACCATTAGGTCATATGAAAAAGTATGATTTCTCTAACAAAGTAAGTTGTAGAGGCAGGGGATTCCTCGACAAGCTCGGAATGACAGAGTGGTGGCTGGGAATGACAGAGTAGAATGCAATTCAAAAAAATTAAATCTGCATTTTGCATTTCCATCCCCATCCGATGTAGCCTTTGTTTGCAAAAAACAAAAAGAGGGCGAATCCGCCCTCTAATCTAACTCTTACAATATTTATTACAGAATGTAGATAGTAACATCTCGTCTGCCGAAGTTGGCACAGTCGGCATAGCTGTTCATAAACAGGTCAACAATGGCTGAACCGTCCATCAATGCTCCGCCTGTATCTATGGCTGTGGCATATCCGTAAACATAACTTCCGTCAGAGGCTGTTATGTACATTTTTGTGCCGTAAGGAATAATGCTTGGGTTAACAGCCACACCGCCAACTCTTGCCTTTGCACCTGTTGCTGTAAGTGAACCTGCCTTTGCTGTGTATGCTGTGCCTGAGCCTGTTAAAACCTTTTTGTAAGAAACAGTGTTACCGCTGTTATCTACAAATGTTCCTGCTCCGCCATTTGCACTTCCTACGAATTTTTTTGCTGTCTTTGTTCCAACAACCTTAATCTGATTAACAGGCTTTTTAGTTACCTTGGAGGAAACAACCTTGGTGTTTACAAGAACTCCGTCCTCGTATGTATTTTTCTTGGTTAATGTCTTTGAACCCTCAATGCCGTAACGGGTAATCTCGCTTGTACCCTTCTCCATTGAGCTGTCCTTTTTAACAGTTGTCTTGTAATCAACAACCTGTGTTTCTGTTTCGTTTTTAACTGTTACCTTAACAAGGGTGATGTCCATATCCTCATACACCTTGTCGCCAAGGGAAACATTCAGCTTGTCGTTTTTGTCGCAAACTGCTCCCACACTTGCAAGTGCGTCCTTTACTGTTCCGGCAGGAACTTCATATGTAGCAGTTTCCCCCATTAGGGTGATGTCAACGCTTACGCTGTTGCTGATTTTAATTTCTGTACCCTCTGTAACCTCTGTGTCAAGTGACGGTGTAACCTTTTCGTCCTGTGCAAGGGCAATGCCTGCCTTGTTAAGTGCGTCCTCTACTGTACCTCTTGTCATACTAACTGACTTTTTCTCGCCCTTATTATCAATAGTAACAGGGAAAGCCTTGAGAATTGTCAGGCTGATTACTCCGTTGTTATCTGTTCTGATAACCTCGTCCTCACTGTCAAGCACAAGACTTGCCTTGTTGAGAATGTTATCTGTGTTTATGTTCGCTGTTGTAAGAGTTTCTTTATCTGTGCCATTGGTAGTTGCTGTATCGTTAGTTAAAGCAGCAACGGAAAGAACTGTTGCAGAAATAATAATTGTTGCAAGGGCAACAGCTACTATTCTAAGTAAGCTCTTCTTATTAATAGCCATAATAATTAACTCTCCTTTTCTTTAATATTATTTGTGGGGCGTAACTCACCCAACGGCTACAGTATAGGATTTTCTTTTGGTTATGTCAACCATATAGCTTACCTTGTTTTTGTGCACTATGCACAACCAAACGACCTTTAAAAATTTTTGCCGTTGTGTTTTAATTCTTATTTTGAATTAAATCACCATTTTATATGTGCAAAATGGAGAAAGTTTTCTGTAATCATTTTGTAACCTTTAGCCCTGCAAATGTTTTATTTTTAAACTTAATCCCTGTTTTTTCCCATTCCTATCCCATTTTTTTAATTACCGAATTGTAAGCTTAAAATTCAAAAGATTACAACTGCGTAACTTTTCTGCACCAATCGACAAAATTCGCCCAAAAATTTTTCTTTTTACCCCAAAAAAATACGAAATTCTTTATAATTACCTATTTTTTGATATAGACTTTTAAAAACTTTAGGTATATAATATAGACTGTTTTTATAACTATATATTATATATGAAAAGGGAAACATTTTTTAAAGAAGAAAGAACATGGGGGAATAACAATGGATTTGATTAACTGGGAGAATCTTGCGGAGTTTAAGTATCTGCTGGTACTTGCAGCAATACTCCTCACAACAAAACTGTTGGGACTTTTTTCAAGGAGAATACAGCTTCCACAGGTTGTTGGTGCGCTTGTAGCCGGTGTACTCTTGGGACCTGTTGTAAATGCAATTATGGGAGTAGGCACTGCTGACGGATTTTTCTCCTCGGCGGCAGGGTCTGACCAGCTTTTCGGAATGTTATCGGAGCTTGGTGTTATTGTGCTGATGTTTGGTGCAGGACTGGAAACCGATATTCACGAAATGAGAAAGTGCGGCAAAGCCTCATTTATCATAGCCCTAATCGGAGTTATTGCTCCTCTTGTTCTGGGTGGATTTGTCAGCTACTTCTTCATTACCGACTCCGACTCACAGATGCAAATTCTCAAGTCTGTATTTATCGGTGTTGTGCTGACAGCCACCAGTGTTTCCATTACTGTTGAAACCCTTAAAGAGATGGGCAAGCTGAACACTCCAGCAAGTAACGCAATTTTAGGTGCGGCAATTATTGACGATATTTTAGGCATTATCGCCCTGACAATCATCACCAGCTTTGCAGACAAATCCGTAAACATACTCTTTGTACTGCTGAAGATAGTTCTGTTCTTTGTATTCGCTGTTATTTTGGGTATCGGTATGTATATGCTGTTCAAGTGGATGAACAAGAACACAAAGAGGGACAGCCGTCGTCATGTTATTATTGCCTTTGCATACTGCCTTGTATCTGCATTCGTTGCCGAGGTATTCTTCGGTGTTGCCGACATCACAGGTGCATACATTGCAGGACTTGTGCTTTCTATGACTAACAGAAAGAGATACCTTGAAAACAGATTTTCAACTCTGTCATATATGCTGTTGTCGCCGATTTTCTTCGCCTGTATAGGTCTTACTATTGAAGTTCCGTCGCTGACAACCTCACTTATGATATTCGCTGTTTTGCTCACACTGGTTGCAGTTGCAACCAAGTTTTTGGGCTGTGCTTTGGGGGGTAAAATCTGCGGTTACTCCACAAGGGAATGCTTCCAAATCGGCGCAGGTATGATTTCAAGAGGAGAAGTTGCACTTATCGTTGCCAAAAAGGGCGAAAGCTGTGGCTTAATGGACCCAAATCTCTTTGGTCCTTTGGTTATAGTTGTTGTAATCACAACAATAATTGCTCCCGTTATCTTAAAAATTCTCTTTAAGGAGAAAAACGGTAAAGCTAATCCAACTTCAAAATTGAAAAGTGCGTAACCGAATAAATTAAGAATAACAACAAACAATAAAAGCCTTCCGGACGGAGGGCTTTTGAGTTAGGTTTTTTGAGAGGTTATCTTATGCTATATAATCTTCACACCCACACATATAGATGCAACCACGCAGACGGCGAGGACCGTGAATATATTGAATGTGCAATTAAATCAGGAATAAAGGTTTTGGGAATTTCCGACCATTGTCCACAGTTTTTCCCAAACACAGACTATTACAGTCACTTTAGGATGAAGCCGGAGCTTGCAAAGGAGTATGTTGAGAGCTTTCGCACCCTTGCAAGGGAATACGAAAAGGACATAAAAATTCTTGTTGGCTTTGAAACTGAATACTACCCTGCAACCTACGATAAAATCATAGAATTTTTCAGAGAATTACAAATTGACTACCTGATAATGGGTCAACACGCAATCGGCAACGAGCATAGGGAAAAGCAGTATTTTACCGGCAAAAGAGATGGAGAGGATTACCTTAAAAAATATGTTGACCAGGTTATTGAGGGACTTAAAAAGGGTACCTTCACCTACCTTGCCCACCCAGACCTTGTGGACTTTCAAGGCGACAAAAACTTTTACCTAAAGGAAATGACCCGACTGTGCAAAGAAATTAAGGAACGGGATATTCCCCTTGAATACAATATGCTGGGAAATTTTTACGGAAGAAACTACCCTAACCTTGCCTTTTGGAAAATTGCAAAAGAGGTTGGAAATTCGGTAGTTATCGGCTTTGACGCCCACACACCAAGTTTTCTCAATAATTTAGAATTATATAAGCTTTGCAAGGAGAACCTTGAAAAGCTGGGCATAACACCAATGAAATTTGAGGATATAAAAATCCGTAAGGTTTAAAACTGTTCACTTGTAACAAAAGCTGTCGCAAAACTTTCTGCGACAGCTTTTATCTCTTCTAACTGCCTCCCTTGTGTAAACAATGTCGTCAACTTAAGGAAAACCCACACACTGTCATGACCAACCACTTCTGTCATTCCGAGCTTGCCGAGGAATCCCCCACCTATACCACACATTTTATTAGGAAAATCATACTTTCATCTAACCTGTTAGTGTCGATTTAGGCACTACTGCTTTCCTTTCAGATTCTTCAGTCGCTTTGCTCCCTCAGAATGACAGGACGAGTGGTACAGACCGCTGAATATAAATGTTCTTAAGTTGACGACATTGCTCATCCGAGGGAGCCTTTGTTTACATCAAAACTCCCTTAGCAAGGGAATACTCATTCGGTGGAGCCTTTGTTTATCATTCAATATTAAAGTCCAGCACGATTTTATCCTTTTCAGGTATAAACTGCGTCAGCTTTACTCCTGCTGATGTCAACATTCTCTTTGACGCTTTGGTGCTGTCGGTTTCCTTGTATTTATCGGACAAATACACAATCTCCTCTATTCCCGACTGGATAATCGCCTTGGCACATTCGTTGCAGGGGAAAAGTGACACATAAATCCTTGCACCGCTAAGGCTTTTTCCCCCTGCATTGAGGATTGCATTTAACTCGGAATGTACAACAAACGGGTACTTTGTGTCGTTTGCGTTGCCCTCCCTTTCCCAAGGAAATTCATCATCGGAGCAACCAAAGGGAAAGCCGTTGTACCCTGTGGAAATAATCACATTTTCGGGATAAGGGCTGTTTTTTCCGCTGACAATACAAGCACCAACCTGTGTGTTTGGGTCCTTACTCCTTTGTGAGGCAAGGAGAGCAATGCTCATAAAGTATTCGTCCCAGCTGATATAGTCCTGTCTTTTCATCAAAATCACCCTCTATCATTATAGTATCATTTTACAATGGTACAGAAAATTAGTCAATATTTTTGTGGGGATATGGTTTATTATGGAAACATTGAATAAAGATTAGCCTATAAAATTGAAAATTTTTTTGTTATGTATTATAATGATTTTATACTATGTAAAAGGAGATGTCCTTATGCCCTATATTGACGCAAAATTTTCTGTAAAAATTCCTGATGACAAGGAAAAATCACTGGCGGAAAAAATTACAAATTCTATTACACTGATTCCCGGCAAGTCACCCTCTTCCCTGATGGTGAATTTGCAGGACGAATGTAAGCTGTACTTCAGAGGTACAAACGAAAATCCCTGTGCTATTTTTGAGGTAAAAATTTTTGGCTCTTCCACAAAGGACGCCTATACAGACCTCACCGCAAGGCTTTGTGAAATCGCAAAGGATGAGCTTGGCATTGAGGGAAAGAATGTGTATGTAAAATTTGACGAGGTATCCCTTTGGGGTATGGACTCTTTTATGTTTTAAGAGGTTTTTATGAAAAGCTTTAGAAAAGAACTTTGGTTTAACATTCCAAAACGAAGAGGACTTGTGAACATAACAAGAGATGTGCAGTCAGCCATTGACGAAAGCGGTGTAAAGGAGGGTCTTGTCCTTGTTAACGCAATGAACATAACCGCATCTGTCTTTATCAATGACGACGAGTCGGGACTGCACAGCGACTACGAAAGGTGGCTTGAAAATCTTGCACCTGAAAAGCCATACAGCCAATACGCTCACAACGGTTATGAGGACAATGCAGACGCCCACCTGAAACGCACTATTATGGGCAGAGAGGTTGTGTGTGCCATAACTGATGGAAAGCTGGACTTTGGCACATGGGAGCAAATTTTTTATTACGAAATGGACGGTATGAGAAGAAAGCATACCTTAATTAAGATTATAGGAGAATAAGATGAAAATTGTTGTATTAGCAGGCGGTCTTTGCAGCGAAAGAAATGTATCCATTGTTTCAGGCAAAAAGGTTTACAACGCACTAAAGGAAAAGGGTCACAGCGTTGTACTACTTGATGTGTTTATGGGATATGAAGAAGAAAACTGCGATATTGACCGACTTTTTGAAGAAAACTATTCCTTTGCAAAGGATGTAAAGGTGGGGGAGCTTGTTCCCGACTTGGAGCAGGTAAAAGCCTCACGAAAGGACAAAAGCGACTGTTTTTTGGGACAAAATGTGGTTGACATTTGCAGAAATGCCGACATAACATTTTTGGCTCTCCACGGCGGTGTGGGAGAAAACGGACAACTTCAGGCAACCTTTGATATTTTGGGTATCAAGTACACAGGTGCCGACTACCTTGGCTCGGCTATTGCAATGAACAAGGGACTTACAAAAAGTGTGCTTAGGCAGAACAAAATAAGCACTCCTGCCGGAGAAATCTTCACCCCTGATGATGTAAAAACAGGGGCGATTAAGCGTTGGTGCTGTTACCCCTGTGTTGTAAAGCCCTGTAGCGGTGGTTCCTCCGTTGGCGTTTCCATTGTTGAGGATAAGGCAGACTTTGAAAAGGCTGTAAATGAGGCTTTCCTCTGGGAAAAGGAGATTCTTGTTGAACAGTATGTAAAGGGCAGAGAGCTTTCTGTTGGAGTTATTGACAACAAGGCTTTGCCTATTATTGAGATTATCCCCGAAAGCGGTTTTTACGACTATGTAAACAAGTATCAGGCGGGAAAAACAAGGGATGTTTGTCCTGCTGACCTTGAGGAATACACAACAAAGCTTATCCAAAGTGAGGCTGAAAGGGCATTTAAGGCGCTTCATCTTGAGGGCTACGCAAGACTTGACTTCCTGCTTGACGAGGAGGGATGTCCATACTGCCTTGAGGCAAACACCTTGCCGGGTATGACACCTACAAGCCTTTTACCACAGGAAGCACAGGTTATTGGCATTGACTTTGGAACTCTGTGCGAAAAAATTATTGAAGTATCATTAAAGAAGTATGAGTAATATGAAAGCATTGACTATCAAAGAAATTTTAGAAAGCTGTGGCGGTGAATTTTTTGGTGAAGAAAAACACCTTAACACCAAAGTAACCTCCATAGTAACAGACTCCCGAAAGGCAACAAAGGACTCTATGTTTGTTGCAATTAAGGGGGAAAGGTCTGACGGTCATAAATTTGTGGGCAGTACCTACGAAAATGGTGCTGTTTGCGCCCTTGTTGAGGAGGCTCTTGACTGCCCAATACCACAAATCAAGGTAGCAAGCACCTTAAACGCAGTTAAGGATATTGCAAGGTACTACCGCAGTCTGTTTACAATCCCCTTTATCGGCGTTACAGGCAGTGTGGGAAAAACCTCCACAAAGGAGATGCTCTCTGCCGTACTAAAGGAAAAATTTAAGGTGCATAAGACACAGGGCAACTTTAACAACGAGCTTGGTGTTCCGCTGACCCTGTTTGCAATGGAGGAGGACGCAGAGGTTGCCATAATCGAAATGGGAATTTCCGACTTTGGAGAAATGACAAGGCTTTCAAGCATTGTAAAGCCTGACTTCTGCGTAATTACAAACATAGGTTGCTGTCACCTTGAATTTTTAGGTGACAGGGACGGTGTTTTAAAGGCAAAAACCGAGATGTTCACCCATATGCAAGGTGACGGAAAAATCTTCCTCTGCGGTGATGACGACAAGCTTTCAACTGTTAAGGAATACAAGGGCATAAAGCCGGTTTTCTACGGACTTGAAAGCAAAAACGACTACTACGCAGAAATCATAGAAAACAACAGCGACTTGGGAATTAAGTGTGTTCTTCATTACGAGGACAAGAAAATTCCCGTTACTGTTCCTGCTATCGGCAATCATATGGTTGCAAACGCAATGGCATCCGTAGCCATAGGCAGAACCATGGGAATGACTGACGAGGAAATTGTCAGGGGAATTGAAAGCTACAAGACAATCAGCGGTAGAAACAATGTGATAAACACAGAGGACTACACAGTTATTGACGACTGCTACAACGCCAACCCAACCTCAACAAAGGCGTCCATTGACACAATTATGAATTTCAAAAATCCTCGCAAGGTGTGTATCCTTGGGGATATGAAGGAGCTTGGCAAGGAGGAGGTTGCCCTCCACAAGGAGGTCGGTGCATATGCCGAAAAGTGTGGTGTAGATGTTCTGCTTACCGTTGGCGACCTTGCAAGGGAAATGCAGTCACAGTTAAAAAGCACAACAGGTTATCACTTTGAAAGCAACGAGGAACTTATCTCCAATCTGCCGAAAATTCTTAACAAGGGTGACGCTGTGCTGATAAAAGCAAGTCACTCAATGCACTTTGAGGAGATTGTAAAGGCAATCACAGGGTAAATGGAAAATGGGGAATTTTTTCTAGTGAGCCACTAATATGCCATTCCCAACCCTAAATTGTCATTCCGAGCTTGTCGAGGAATCCCCTTCCTCTACCACTAACTTTGTTAGAAAAATCATACTTTCATCTAACCTGATAGTGTCGTTTTAGGCACTACTGCTTTCCTTTCAGATTCCTCGGTCGCTTCGCTCCTTCGGAATGACAGGGTTTGGGTCGGAATGAAATAGTGGATGTTTTCTAAAATCAATAAATTAACAAAAGCCGAAACTATCGCACATCAAATGCGACAGCCTCGGCTTTTTCTTATGTATTTTTCTTATTACAAAATATCTATGTACTCTCCGTTTAGAGCCTTGTTCATACTTCTTACGGCGCAGAACTTACCGCACATTGAACAGGTGTCCTCGTGCTCGGGTGCTCGGCTGTCACGGATTGACTTTGCTGTTTCAGGGTCAATGGAACATTCCCACTGCTTTTCCCAGTCGAAGGTACGCCTTGCGTCTGCCATTTCGTCGTCAATATCCCTTGCGTGAGGAATTTTCTTTGCTATATCCGCAGCGTGGGCGGCAATTCGTGATGCGATTATACCCTGCTTTACATCTTCTACATTTGGAAGTGCAAGGTGCTCCGCAGGTGTTACATAACACAGGAAAGCAGCTCCCGACATAGCCGCAATAGCACCTCCGATTGCAGAGGTTATGTGGTCATAGCCCGGTGCAATATCTGTTACAATAGGTCCAAGCACATAGAAAGGTGCTCCCATACAAATGGTCTGCTGAATTTTCATATTTGCTTCAATTTGATCCATCGGCATATGACCCGGACCCTCAACCATTACCTGTACATCCTTTGCCCAAGCTCTTTTTGTCAGCTCGCCAAGGCGAACAAGCTCTTCAATCTGACAAACATCACTTCCGTCTGCAAGGCAACCCGGACGGCAGGCGTCACCTAAGGAGATTGTTACATCATACTCACGGCAGATGTCAAGAATTTCGTCAAAATATTCGTAGAACGGATTTTCCTCACCTGTCATACTCATCCAGGCAAAAACAAGAGAACCGCCACGGGAAACTATGTTCATCTTCCTCTTGTGCTTTTTGATTTGCTCAATGGTCTTGCGTGTAATACCGCAGTGCAGGGTGACAAAGTCCACACCGTCCTCTGCGTGAAGGCGAACAACATCAATAAAGTCCTTTGCGGTAAGGGTTGCCAAATCCCTTTGGTAGTGAATAACGCTGTCATATACAGGCACTGTACCTATCATTGCAGGACACTCAGCTGTCAGCTTTTGGCGGAAGGGCTGGGTGTTGCCGTGGGAGGACAAGTCCATAATAGCCTCTGCGCCCATATCCACAGCCGCCATTACCTTTTTCATTTCAATGTCGTAGTCCTTGCAGTCACGGGAAACACCAAGGTTTACATTGATTTTTGTCCTTAGCATAGAGCCAACTCCGTTGGGGTCGATGCAGGTGTGCTTTTTGTTGGCACAGATTGCAACCTGTCCCTTGGCTACAAGCTCCCTGATTTCTTCCTCTGTGCGGTACTCCTTTTTGGCTACTGCCTTCATTTCCGGTGTGATGATGCCCTGTCTTGCGGCATCCATTTGTGTTGTGTAGTTTCTCATTTTAAAATTCCTTTCAAACAGATATTTATAAATTACTTTGCAAATTGTGAGTTGATGTCAAAAGCGTGGTTCATAGGGCCGCTTCCCTTGCCAAGGTCAAGCATTGCACTTAAAGCGCCACAGATATATTCCTTTGCCCTTGCAACAGAGTCCTCAAGGCTAAAGCCCTTTGCAAGGTTAGAGGCTATTGCACTTGAAAGTGTACAGCCTGTGCCGTGGGTGTTGGGGTTGTTAATTCTCTTACCCTCAAACCACTTTTCCTTTCCCCCGTCATACAGAAAATCGGTGGCGTCGTTTATGCTGTGTCCTCCCTTTAAAAGAACTGCACAGCCGTAGGTGTCGCCAATAAGCTTTGCTGACTTCTGCATATCCTCACGAGTTTTGACGGTCATTCCCGAAAGCACCTCCGCCTCGGGAATATTTGGTGTGATAAGAGATGCAACAGGCAAAAGCTCCTTTTCAAGTGTAGCCACTGCATCTGTCTTAATAAGTGCAGAACCGCTTGTTGCCACCATAACAGGGTCAACCACAATATTTTTTGCCTTGTAATAGATTAACCTTTCGGCAATTACGCTGATTAATTCTGCCGAGGATACCATACCAATCTTCACAGAATCGGGATAAATATCCTCAAACACAGCATCAATTTGTTCCCTTAAGAACTTTGGAGTTGAGTCCAAAATTGCCCTTACGCCGGTGGTGTTCTGTGCAGTTAATGAGGTGATTGCACTCATAGCATAAACACCGTTCATAGTCATTGTTTTAATGTCTGCTTGAATACCGGCGCCTGAGCAGGAGTCGCTTCCTGCGATTGTTAATGCTGTTCTCATACTTATTTTCCTTTCTATTTTGTAGAATATTTTAGCATTAATTTTGTATAGCGATAAAAGGTGGTGCCCCCGATTTACCGCTTTTTTAGTTATGAAGTAATAGTGAACAGTGAAGAAGTAGGCACTATGTCATTTCGAGCCACCAAACTGTCATACCAATCCCCTGCCTCTACCACTCGTTTTGTTGGGAAAACATACTTTTCTATAACCTGATAGTGTCGATTTAGGCACTACTGCTATCCTTTTAGATTCCTCGGTCACTTCGTTTCCTCGGAATGACAGGGGGCGGTGCCTTGTTAGGCTGTCACTTCTCTTGCTTTTTCTTTTAATTCCTGTGTGGCTTTCTGTATGTTATGAGCGGAGAAGATTGCGGATACTACTGCTATACCGCACATTCCTCCACCCTTTATTTCTTCTACATTTTCTGCTGTTATTCCCCCTATTGCAACTGCGGGGATTGATACAGACGAGCAAATTTCCTTTAGCTGTTCTTTGGTTATTCTCAATGCGTTTTCCTTTGTTGAGGATGGGAAAACTGCTCCCACACCCATATAATCTGCTCCTGATTTTTCCGCCGTTTTTGCCTGTTCTACTGTTTTACAGGTTGCACCGATTATAAAATCCTTTGGTACGATTTTTCGTATTTTAGAAACAGGTGCGTCCTCCAAACCTACGTGTACTCCGTCTGCTCCGCTTTTTAGTGCAACAGTCACATTGTCGTTGATAATCAGGGGAACATTGTAGCGGTGGCAAAGTTCCCTAACCTCTACTGCCTCTTTTACAAAAGCATCTTCATCAAGGTTTTTTTCTCGGAGCTGAACTATTGTCACACCGCCCTTTAGTGCATCCTCAATCTGCTGATAAAGGGTTTTTTTGCCAACCCAAGCGGAGTCGGTCACTGCGTATAAAAGCAACATTTCCTTGTTAAAAATCATCTGAATTCCCCCAAATATTCCTCTACATCTTCGCACATCATAACACTACTCATAACGCAAGCACCCTTTGCGCCGGCACTTTTTACCGCTTTAATGTTTTCACTGCTTATGCCCCCAATGGCATATACAGGAATTTTTACGCTTTCGCATACATTTTTGAGAAAATCAAGTCCTCTCCCCGGCAGTCCTTTTTTGCAGTCTGTGTCAAATATATGCCCTGCTGTGATGTAGGTGCAACCAAGTTTTTCCGCCCTTACTGCATCATCAACGGAATGACAGGACGCACCTAACACCTTGAATTTTTTTCTATCCTCTGCCGTAATATTTTCAAGAATATTAAGGGGTAGGTGAACATAGGGATGCTTTAACTCAAGGGCAACCTTAGTAAAATTGTGGAGAAGACAAGGTGTATTGTATCTGTTGCAAATTTCTATAACCTTTGTAGCCAAGTATTTGTACTCTTTTTCCGTCAAATCCTTTTCACGCAAAACAATGCCCTTGGGATTTGCTGAGGCTATTTTTTCAATCCGCCTTAAAAAGTCCTCCTTGCAAAGGGAACGGTTTGTTATACATAAAATATCACACATACAAATAGTCGTTCAGCACAGGCTGTAAGCCTTCATCGGAAATATCCTGATACATCTTGTCAAGACTGCGGTTGTCGTCAATTTCAAACTGCTCGTCACCCTGTGCTTCTTCTGTTTCCTTTCCGCTGTATTTGCTTTCGTGGTCGCCGATTCCTGTTGAAACACCGGCGGAAATCTTTGTTGCGGCAATCTTTACAATTCCGTTCCTGAATTCTGCGCTTTCCCTTGAGGAAACAGTAATTCCCACATAGGGCAAAAAGATTCGGTAGGCACAAATTACCTGACAAAGCTGTTTTTCGTGTACATCAAGAGGGTTGATTTTGTCGTTATTTATAATGGGGCGAAGTCGTGGACAGGACAAGGACATCTCCGCATAGGGGTACTTTCTTTGAAGATAATAAACGTGCAAGGCACTTGCAAGGGCGTCCTTTCTGAAGTCGGACAGTCCTAAAAGTGCGGAGAAAGCAACACCTCTCATACCGCCCATTAAGGCTCTTTCCTGTGCGTCAAACCTATAAGGCCATACCCTTTTGTGCCCCATAAGGTGGAGTGTTTCGTACTTTTCCGCATCATATGTTTCCTGAAAAACTGTTACATAGTCTGCTCCGCACCGGTGCAGGTAGCGGTATTCATCTGTGTTGACAGGGTATATTTCAAGACCAATCATACGGAAGTACTTTCTTGCGATTTTACAAGCCTCGCCGATATATTTTACATCACTTTGTGCTCGGCTTTCTCCTGTAAGGATTAAAATTTCCTCCATACCGCTGTCGGCTATAACCTGCATTTCCTTTTCAATCTGCTCCATACTAAGCTTCATTCGCTTTATGTGGTTGTAGCAGTTGAAACCGCAGTAAACGCAGTAGTTTTCGCAGTAATTTGCAATGTAAAGAGGTGTGAAGAGATATACGGTGTTGCCAAAGTGCTTGCTTGTTTCAAGCCTTGCCCTCTGTGCCATTTCCTCCAAAAAAGGCTCGGCTGACGGTGAAAGTAGCGCCTTGAAATCCTCAATAGAACAGGTTTCACTGTCTAAGGCTTTGCGAACATCCCTTGCTGTGTATTTTGTGTAGTCGTAGGAGTTCATCTGCTCCATAACATTTTTGCAAACATCAGACTCTATTACCTCCATACCCTCCATATACTCCATATGGTTTGTACGGCTTTGGGGGTCGCTTTCTATTTTGTGCTTTTTTTCAAGTGCTTTTTCTGACAAAAACTCTGAATCAACAAAAAATTGATTTTCCATACCCTCACCCCTTAACTTCTGAGAAAGCCTGTAAGTGGGTCGGAGGCTGACGCACCTCTTGTCAGCACTCTGCCAAGTCCTGCAAGATACGCCTTTCGTCCTGCCTCAATAGCAAGGCGGAAAGCCTGTGCCATCACAGGAAGATTGCCGGCAGTTGCAAGTGCTGTGTTCGCCATAATAGCCGACGCACCCATTTCCATAGCCTCACAGGCTTGGGAGGGTCTGCCGATTCCGGCATCAACAATGATTGGCAAGTCGATTTCGTCAATTAAAATTTGGATAAAGTCCTTTGTTGCAAGTCCCTTGTTTGAGCCGATTGGAGATGCAAGGGGCATAACGGCTGATGCTCCTGCATTTACAAGGTCCCTTGCTACATTTAAATCGGGGTACATATAGGGCATAACCACAAAGCCCTCTTTTGCAAGGATTTCCGTTGCCTTGATAGTTTCCTGATTGTCGGGAAGTAGGTACTTTGAGTCACGCATAATCTCAATCTTTACAAAGTCACCGCAACCAAGCTCCCTTGCAAGTCTTGCTATACGGACAGCTTCCTCTGCATTCCTTGCTCCGCTTGTGTTTGGTAGCAAAGTAACTCCCTTTGGAATGAAGTCGAGAATATTTTCCTGTTCTTTTGTATTTGCTCGGCGAACTGCAAGGGTGATAATTTCTGCACCTGCATCCTTAACGGCTGACTCTATTAATTTTAGGGAATATTTCCCTGAGCCGAGGATAAAACGGGAGTTAAACTGATGACCGCCTATAATTAATTTGTCGTCATTCATTATGATTTCCTTCTTTCTGTAATATATCTAACTAAACCTCAAATTTACCAGCCAAAAGCCTGATTACCGTATGTGCCTGATGTGATGCGCACAGCATAACTCGTGAGGATACAAGACCTATGTCGTCATTAACATCACTTACACCGTCACCGCAAAGGTAGAATTTATCTGTAATTTTACGGGTTTTAATGGTGTTGGGACTTCCAAGTCCTGCCATTCCCGAAGCGGCTACAAGGTACTTTTGGGGCATTTTTTCCAACACAATATTTGTCAGCATTGCCTTACACTGTGCATTGTCAAAAGCCTCGCAAATTATGTCGGCATCTTTCAAAAGCTCTAAAGCGTTGCTTTCGTCAATTTTAACTGTGTGTGTTTCAAATTCTGTATAGGGTGCAATTTCCTTTAGGTTTTCAAGCAGTGCATCTGTCTTGTATCTTCCCACCTGACAGGCTTTGTACTGCTGACGGTGCAGGTTTGTAATGTCAACCCTGTCAAAATCAATGAGAATAAACTTGCCGATACCGGCACGAGCAAGTGAAATTGAAATGTTTGAGCCAAGTCCGCCAAGACCGCACACAGCAACTGCACTTGACAAAAGCTTTTCCTGTAACCTTTCACCCTGACGGATTTTCAGGGCATTTATCATTTCTTCTTTTGTGGGAATCATATCAACCGCCCCCCACAAAGCTTACAACCTCAATGGTGTCGCCGTCATTTATCAAGGTTTCGTCATACAAAGCCTTTGTCACAATCTCGCCGTTTTTTTCAACTGCAATTCTTCTTTTATCGTAATTTGTTGTGTCAAGGTATTCTCCTATTGTCTTACCTGCAACATCAACACTTTCACCGTTGATTGTAACCATTCGTTTTACCTCCTTGAAAAATAAAGGGAGCTACCTGTTTGGTAACTCCCCGTTTAAATATGCTTATTATCAGGCATCCCTACGTTGGCATTATCCAAATCAGGTTATGGGTCAAAGGCACACACCTTTTTCTCAGCCACTTTTGCAGCTCCCCTTGTTCTATTTGACTTTAAAAAAATTATAGCACCATAATATGTTATTGTCAACAAATTAGACTTTTCTATTCCTCTGAAATAATGATTTTCCTGACAAAATAAGTGGTAGAGGAAAGGGATTCCTCGACAAGCTCGGCATGACATCGCTTTATTTTTCTTAAGTTGACGATATTGGTTATTCCTCTGAAATTTTCAGTTCAAACCAGAAGATACTGCCCTCGCCTACTACACTTTTTACACCATACTTGGCACTATGCAGGTCAAGGATATTTTTTACAATGGAAAGTCCAAGTCCTGTGCCGATAACGGAGCTTTTGTGCTCCTTATCCACCTTGTAATATCTTTCCCAGATATTTTCAAGGTGCTCCTGGTCAATTCCCTCTCCGTGATCCTCAACCTCAATCAAAACCTTGTCGTCCTTTCTTATTTGACGGACAACAATCCTCTTGTCCTCTCGTGAGTAGTTGATGGCGTTGTTGACCAAATTGTAAACAACCTGACCTATTTTGCTTTGGTCTGCGTTTACAAATATTTCTTCGTCATATTCAAAGGTTAAGGAATAGCCCTCCTGTTCCTTTAGCTTGTTGTAACGCTGGAACATATCCTTAATCAGCATTGTGATTGAGAAAGCCTCGCAGTTAAGGGTTGTAGCTCCGGACTGAATTTTTGAAATATCAAGAAGGTCTGTTACAAGCATATTAAGGCGGTTTGCCTCGTCAATGATGATTTGTATATTCTCCGGTGTGTTTTCTCCGGGTAAATCCCTCATAACCTCGCCGTAGCCTGTTATCATTGTCAGGGGAGTTCTAAGGTCGTGGCTGATGTTTGCAATCAGCTCGTGCTGGAGTGACTCAACCTTTTTCAGCTCCTTTGCGGCATAGTTCAGGGTGTTGTTAAGCTCATTTACCTCCATATAGCCTGTACTGTTAAACTCAACCTCATAGTCCTTGTTTGCAAGTCTTTTTGCCGACTTTGTGGTGTCTGTTATTGGCTTGCTGATTTTATGGGACGCAAAAATTGCAATACAAATGCCAAGGGAAATAAGTACAAATGTAATTGTTACAAGCTGGTACCTAAGGGTACTTACAACGCTGTCAACAGGAGTTATCTGTGAGGTGATTATAACCATATACTGATTATTGCCGCTATCCTCCATAAGCCTTGTGTAAACCATTCCCTGTGTGTTCAGCTTGTCCATAGGCGGAGTTTCTCCCCTAAAGGAATTAATAAGTGACTGCTTTTCCTTTGCCTGTGTTTCCTCTGTAAACAGCAGATAACTTCCCTTTTCCTTTTTTGCCTGTTCGTAGTAAGTGTAGGGACTGCTGCCCTTAATCAGCTTGTCGCTGTTGAACATAACTATACTTTTGTTGTCGTTATCAGTTTGGTTTTCCGTATCGCTGTCGCTGTCACCCTTAGATGTACTGCTGTCCTGTGAATTTTCACTTGCATTATTTTTTGCAGTACTGCTTTCCTCCTGCTTAAATAAAATCCTCATATAGCTTTTGTCTGTGGAGTACAGGGGTTTTATCAGTGATGAGCCTGTTTCATAGACATAAATGGTAACATCATTTTGCTCCGCCAAATTTTCCACAAGGGTTGTGATATTCTCTGAGGTTATATTGTCCTCAATTGAGTAAGCACATTCCTTTACCTGATTTACCCTTACCTCCTTGTAAAAGGTACTGAAAAAAACCGTTTGAAATGCCCACAAAAACACCATCATAATAAGAGAAAACAGCACAAACCACATCAACAGCTTGTAGTGCAAGGGCAAAAGCTTCAGTTTAGCTCTCAAGTGTTTCAAATCGGTAGCCAACCCCCCTTAGTGTAACAATACATCTGCTGTATTCTCCAAGACTTTTTCTCAACAGCTTAATGTGGGTGTCAAGGGTTCTGTCGTCACCAAAGAAGTCATATCCCCACACCTCGCTGATTAGCTTTTCCCTTGTAAGGGCAATACCCTTGTTCCTAACCATATAGAAGAAAAGCTCATACTCCTTTGGAGTCATCTCCACTCTTTTTCCGTCAACTGTAACAATTCTTGCGGTAAAATCTACAACAAGTCCTTTAAATTTGAAAACATCCTTGCTTTCAACACTTGTGTTTTTACTGCGTTTCAGCACAGCGTTTACCCTCATCATAAGCTCCTTTGGTGAAAAGGGCTTTACCACATAGTCGTCAATGCCCAGCTCAAAGCCGTGGATTTTGTCGTACTCTTCACCTCTTGCTGAAAGCATAATGATTGGTGTGTTACAGCTTTTGCGGATTTCTCGACAGGCAGAAAAGCCGTCAAGCTCAGGCATCATAACATCCATAATGATGATGTCAAAGCTTTCGCTGTTGCATATCTCAATGGCTGACATTCCGTCAACAGCCTCAGTAACCTGATGTCCCTCAAAAACTGCGTATTTCTTAATAATTTCTCTTATTCTGAATTCGTCGTCAACAACTAAAATTTTGCTCATAGTTATCCCTCCAAGGTAATAATAAATTCACAATGTGAAAATTATATGTTGAAAAGCTTAATATTTTGAAATATAAAATCTTTATATATGAACATTCTAAAAATATTTTACCACAAAATAAAAACCTTTTAAAGGAAATATTGAAATGTTTAATAAATAAAGCTATAATAGGGGGTGTGGGTGATTTTATGGATATAAGAAAAATTAAAGTAAGTGAAATTACAGAAACAGTTTGCCGTCTTTTTATGGACTGCAACTACTACATAGGCAAGGATATTTACTGCGCCTTGCAAAAGGCTAAGGAAAGCGAAGAAAGCGAAACAGGCAGAAACATTCTTGCACAGATAATTGAAAATGACGATATAGCCGCAAAGGAGAGAATCCCTTTGTGTCAGGATACAGGTATGGCTATACTCTTTGTAAAGTACGGCGACAAGGTTGTTGTTGAGGACGGCTCCTTTAACGAGGCTGTAACAGATGGTGTAAGGAAGGCATACAGGGACGGTTATCTTCGCAAAAGCGTTGTGGACGACCCTGTGTTTGACCGAATTAACACAAAGGATAACACACCCTGCATAATACATACAGAAATTGTCCCCGGTGACAAAATTGAGATTTTAGCCGGTGGCAAGGGCTTTGGCAGTGAGAATATGTCCAAAATTGCAATGCTCACACCAAGCAAGGGCATTGAGGGTGTTAAGAAGTTTATCCTTGATACGGTAAGGGAAGCCGGTCCAAACCCATGCCCTCCCATGGTAGTTGGCGTTGGAATTGGCGGAACCTTTGAAAAGGCTGCAACCCTTGCAAAAAAGGCAACCTTCCGCAGTATCGACACCCATAACCCCGACAGCCGTTACTCTTCCCTTGAGGACGAGCTTCTCTATGAAATCAACAAAATGGGATTTGGTCCTGCCGGACTTGGGGGAACAACAACCGCCATTGGCGTCAACATAGAAACTTACCCAACACATATTGCAGGAATGCCTGTGGCTGTGAATATCTGTTGTCATGCCGCAAGACACGCAAAAGCGGTAATATAAAAAAGTAGGTAAAGCTATGAAAAGAACTTTGCGAATAGTCATTATAACGGTGCTGATAATTGCTGTGGGTGTTGTGATGATGTTTATAACTCCCGGAACTCTCAAGGTCGGCACCAATGTTTACTCAAACACATTTCAAAACTCCCCTGAGGAAAGCCTTAGAAAATACTATGACGAAATTATGCTGGAGCAATCAATAGGCAAAGCCGAAACCGACGATACCTGCCTTTACCTTTATTTTAACGGAAAAACCATCAGCGTATGCGAAATGATAAAGGAAAATGGAAAGTACTGCTATTTTGGGGAGAAAATTAAGTTTAAGTACGGCTATGACTATATGTGCTTTGACAAAAACAAAACTGTGATAAACAACGATGTTTACTACTGGGATATTGTTTACGAAAACAGAAAGAGCCTGATAAACGACCACAGTTTTAATTCACTTGATTTTACCGTGGAAATCGGAGAGGAAACAAGAAATCTCTCTTTTGTATATAAAATTGAAAACAAGGAGTAAAACTATGAAAAAATTATCCAGCGTATTAATGGTTGCTGTTTTGGCGGTGGTTGCAGTTATTTCTGCCGGATGCGGATGTTCAAGCACAGACAGCGGAAGTATTCAAAACACTACACCGTCACTTAACACAAACGCCCTTGACAGAATTAAAATATATTCAGGTGCAGGGGAAAAGAAGGGTGACCTCCTTGTTACCCTTAAGGGTGAGGCAAAGCAGGCAATGAGCGACATAAATCAGATGTATGCCGAAACAAAGAATGAAAAGCTGCAGCCAAAGAAAGATGTTTCAAATGCAAAAGAAATATACTATTTTGAGCTTCTCAACTACGAGGAGGACGGAACTCCAAAGAAGAGCAATGTATATTTCCTATATTTCCTTGGGGATGATACATACTGCTACTACAAGGATAAACAGCACTTTGCTGACGGAGAATATTATATCTGCGGAAAAACAGCAGTTTCCCAACAGAACATATCAAATATGGTGAACGGTGTTGAAAATAATGAAAACAATTAATCTACCCATAACCGATGAGGATATAAAAAATCTTAAAGCCGGTGAAACTGTACTGCTGACAGGAACAATCCTCACAGGCAGAGATGCCGCCCACAAAAGATTATATGAGCTTGTGAAGCAGGGAAAGGAATTGCCTGTTGACATCAAGGGTGAACTGATTTACTATGTAGGACCTGCTCCGGCAAAGCCCGGCTTTGCTGTGGGACCGGCAGGGCCAACCTCCAGCTACCGTATGGACAAGTATGCACCAACCCTCCTTGACCTTGGTCTTAAAGGAATGATAGGCAAGGGTGCAAGGAGCAAGGAGGTTGTGGACTCCATTGTTAAGAACAAGTGCGTTTACTTTGCCTGTGTTGGAGGAGCCGCCGCACTTATAGCCAAATCCATCAAAAAGGAAGAAGTCCTTTGCTACGAGGATTTAGGCACAGAGGCTATCAGAAGATACACAGTAGAGGACTTCCCCTGTATTGTAGCCATTGATTCCTATGGAAACAACGCCTACGATGAGGGTCAAAAAAAATACTTTAGAGAGTGATTTATGTTATTTGCAAGTACGGTTTTTATTTTTGAATTTTTGCCTGCTGTTCTTTTGCTGTACTATGTAGTGCTTAGAAAGTTCAGAACAGGGCAAAACATCTTACTCCTTGTGGCAAGTCTTTTGTTTTACGCTTGGGGTGAGCCAAAGTATGTTTTGATTATGATTCTGTCAATCATAGTCAACTACCTCTTTGGACTTTTGGTGGATAAGTTTAGACAAAGCAAAGCAAAGTCAAGGTTTGTAATAGCATTTACAGTTGTTTTCAACCTTGGTGTGCTTTACATCTTCAAATACCTTATGTTCACCATTGAAAACATCAACTCAATAGCAGGACTTCACCTGTCTGTACCAAACATAGTACTGCCAATCGGCATAAGCTTTTTCACATTCCAGGCAATGAGCTATGTAATTGATGTGTACAGAGAAAAGGGTGAGGCTCAGAAAAATCCGCTGAATGTTGGTCTTTACATCAGCTTTTTCCCACAGCTGATTGCCGGACCTATTGTAAGGTACGAAACTGTTGCATATCAAATCAAGCACAGGAAAGAAAGCTTTGATAAATTTTCAGAGGGTGTTTGCAGATTTATCATAGGTCTTGCCAAAAAGGTACTCCTTGCAAATACAATGGCTGTGGTTGCCGACCATGCCTTTGATATGCCGAGCAGCGAACTCACAGTTGTAATGGCTTGGGTTGGTGCAATAGCCTACACATTCCAGATTTTCTTTGACTTCGGCGGATACAGTGATATGGCTATCGGACTTGGCAAGATGTTCGGCTTTGACTTTTTGGAAAACTTTGACTACCCCTACATCAGCCTTTCCGTATCGGAATTTTGGCGCAGATGGCATATGTCCCTTGGCACCTGGTTCAGGGATTATGTATATTTTCCACTTGGCGGTTCAAGAGTAAAGAGCAAAGCTCGTCTTGTTTTTAACCTGTTTGTTGTGTGGTCGCTCACAGGAATTTGGCACGGTGCAAACTGGACCTTCCTCTGCTGGGGGCTGATGTACTTTGTGCTTTTGACAATAGAGAAGCTTGTTGGCTGGGAAAAGAAGTACCCTGACAAAATGAAGCTTTTACGCAGGATTTACACCCTGTTCTTTGTTGTAATGGGCTGGGTACTGTTTAGGGCAGACAGCATAGGTGACGCCGGAGCATACTTCGCCACAATGTTCGGCGGAGGAAACCTCATTGACGACACCACAATTTACTACGCACTAAACTATATTGTGTACTTTGTAATTGCAATCCTTGTCAGCACACCGATTTTCAAAAAGCTTTCATTAAAGGCAAATGGTGACAACCCTGCTATTGTGGCTGTGTCCACCGTTGGACTATGCATATTACTTTTGGTATCAGTAAGCTACATTGTAAAGGGTGCATACAATCCTTTTATTTACTTTAATTTTTAATGAATTAACCGACATCTTCTTAGGTGTCGGTTTTTTTACTTTAAAAACATCATTTATGTGGTTGTTTTTGTTTCATTTTAATTGACAATTTCTTTCATTAATGAGATAATAGAATGTAATACTAATGTCTAAAATATTAAGCTATGAAGGAGAATACGCTATGGCTAAAGAAATGGCTAAAGCCTACAACCCAAAAGAGGTTGAGGACAAAATATATGACTTTTGGCTGGAGGGCAACTACTTTCACGCAGAGGTGGACAAGGACAAAAAGCCTTACACCATTGTAATGCCACCGCCAAACATTACAGGTCAACTCCATATGGGACACGCCCTTGACAACACCTTGCAGGATATTCTTATCCGCTGGAGAAGAATGGAGGGTTATTCCGCCCTTTGGCTACCCGGCACAGACCACGCAAGTATTGCAACCGAGGCAAAAATTGTTGAGGCTATGAGAAAGGAAGGCATCTCCAAAGAGGATATCGGCAGAGAAAAATTCCTTGAAAGAGCCTGGGACTGGAAAAAGGAATACGGCGGAAGAATTGTAAGTCAGCTTAAAAAGATGGGCTCCTCCTGTGACTGGGAAAGAGAACGCTTTACAATGGACGAGGGTTGCTCCGAGGCAGTTAAGGAAGTTTTTGTTCGCCTTTACGAAAAGGGATTAATCTATCGTGGGGAAAGAATCATCAACTGGTGTCCTCACTGCTGTACTTCTATCTCTGACGCAGAGGTTGAGTTTGAGGAGCAGGCAGGTCACTTTTGGCATCTTCGCTATCCTCTCACAGACGGTAGCGGATACCTTGAGCTTGCCACTACAAGACCTGAAACACTTTTGGGCGACACAGCCGTTGCTGTTAACCCCGACGACGACAGATACAAGCACCTTGTTGGCAAAACCCTCACACTTCCACTTGTGGGCAGAGAAATTCCCATTGTTGCCGACAGCTATGTTGACATTGAATTTGGTACAGGTGTTGTTAAAATCACACCGGCTCACGACCCTAACGACTTTCAGGTTGGTTTAAGACACAATTTGCCTGTTATCAATGTTATGACAGATGATGCAAAAATCGTTGAGGATTACCCAAAATATGCTGGTATGGACAGATACGAGGCAAGAGAGGCTATCGTCAAGGACTTGGACGAGGGCGGTTATCTTGTAAGAGTAGAAAAGCACGACCACAATGTTGGCACCTGTTACAGATGCCACAGCACAGTTGAGCCAAGGGTTTCTATGCAGTGGTTTGTAAAAATGAGCGAGCTTGCAGGCCCTGCCATTGAATGTGTAAAAAGCGGTAAGACAAAGTTTGTTCCCGAGCGTTTTGATAAAATTTACTACCATTGGATGGAGAATATACGTGACTGGTGCATATCCCGTCAGCTTTGGTGGGGACACAGAATTCCTGCCTACTACTGTGATGAGTGCGGAGAAATTGTTGTTGCAAAGTCAACTCCCGACAAATGCCCTAAGTGCGGATGTACACATTTTCATCAGGATGAGGACACCCTGGACACCTGGTTCAGCTCGGCACTATGGCCTTTCTCAACTCTCGGCTGGCCTGAAAAAACTCCTGAGCTTGACTACTACTTCCCTACAAACACACTTGTAACAGGCTACGACATCATATTCTTCTGGGTTGCCAGGATGATTTTCAGCTCGGTTGAACAGATGGATGCACAGCCCTTTGACACAGTATTTATTCACGGCATTGTTCGTGACGAAAACGGTGTTAAAATGAGTAAATCCCTTGGCAACGGCATTGACCCGCTACTTGTTATTGACCAGTACGGTGCAGACGCACTCAGAATGTTCCTCGCCACAGGTAACTCACCGGGAAATGATATGAGATACTCTGAAAAGAAGGTTGAATCTTGCCGTAACTTTGCCAACAAGCTGTGGAACGCAAGCCGTTTTGTTCATATGAACATTGACGACTACAATGTTAAAAATGAACTTCCTGAAAAACTGGAAACAGAGGACAAGTGGATTTTGCACACGCTTAACAATGTGGCAAAAGAGATTAACGAAAACCTTGAAAAGTTTGAGCTTGGCATAGCGCTTTCAAAGATTTACGACTTCATTTGGAACAGCTACTGCGACTGGTATATTGAGCTTTGCAAGGCAAGACTTCAAAGTGAGGGCGAAACAGCACAAAATGCCCGTCAGGTGCTTATCTTTGTCCTTGATAAAATGCTAAAGCTACTCCACCCCTTTATGCCCTTTATCACAGAGGAAATTTGGCAGACAATTCCACACGCAACTGACGGCAAAACAATTATGCTTGAGGAATATCCTCAGTATGACGAAAGCCTTTCTTTCCCAACGGAAGCACAGGATATGAAAAAGGTAATGGAGGCAATCACTGCCATTCGTACACAGCGAAACGAGATGAATGTTCCTCCGTCAAAGAAGGCAAAGCTGTTTATAGCAACTGCAACACCTGATACATTCAGTCAGGGTGTAAAATTCTTTGAAAAACTGGCGTCTGCAAGCGGTGTAGAAATCGGTGACGCATTTGAAATTGAGGGTGCAGTTACAGTTGTTACAGGGGACGCAAAGATTTACATTCCTATGGAAGAGCTTGTTGACAAAGAGGCAGAGCTTGCGAGACTTAACAAGGAGTTAAAACAGGTTGAAAAAATGCTTGCACAGGACGAGGGCAAGTTGAACAACCCCGGCTTTATGTCAAAAGCTCCTGAAAAGGTTATTGAAAAAATCAAGTCACAGGCTGAAAAAGAAAGGGAAAAAATCGCCCTAATAAATGCCGCTATTGAATCACTGAAATAAGATACTGTAAATAAAGAAAAAACTGCACGAGAACTATTTTCTCATACAGTAATTAGGTATTGAAAAATAAATAATGATACAATATAAGTGAAATAAGGTACACCGTATAGACGGTTAGCCTACGTATTAGTTAAAAATAACCGCAACTTTGGTGTAGGGGCGGTTATTTTTTTATGCTTAATACTAATAACTGATAGAAAGTAGACTAATATTTGCAACAGCAATCTTTTTAACTTTTGTAAAAAACTCGAAGTTCGCTAAAACTTCGAGTTTCTTTTATATCACTTAATATTTACCTTTAATTACTTCTTAGGAACGATTTTATCCTTACCACCCATATATGGACGAAGTGCCTGTGGAATGTTTACTGATCCGTCGGCATTCAGGTTATTTTCTAAGAACGCAATCAACATTCTTGGTGGGGCTACTACTGTGTTGTTAAGTGTGTGGGCAAAGTACTTTCCGTCCTTGCCTGTTACACGGATTTTCAGCCTTCTTGCCTGTGCGTCACCTAATGTTGAGCAAGAGCCAACCTCGAAGTACTTTTTCTGTCTTGGTGACCAAGCCTCAACATCAACGGACTTAACCTTCAGGTCTGCAAGGTCGCCGGAGCAACATTCCAAAGTTCTCACAGGAATATCCATAGAACGGAACAAATCAACTGTATTCTGCCACAGCTTGTCGTACCACTCCATACTCTCCTCAGGCTTGCAGACAACAATCATTTCCTGCTTTTCAAACTGGTGGATACGGTAAACTCCCCTCTCCTCTATTCCGTGAGCGCCCTTTTCCTTTCTAAAGCAAGGTGAATATGAGGTGAGTGTGTATGGGAGATTTTCTTCCTTTAACATCTGGTCTTTGAATTTACCAATCATTGAATGTTCTGATGTACCGATAAGGTAAAGGTCCTCACCCTCAATCTTGTACATCATAGCGTCCATTTCGGCAAAGCTCATAACACCTGTTACAACATCCGAACGAATCATAAAAGGCGGTACGCAGTAGGTGAAACCTCTGTCAATCATAAAATCCCTTGCGTAGGAAATTACTGCACTGTGAAGTCTTGCAATGTCCCCCATCAGGTAGTAGAAGCCGTTACCTGCAACTCGTCTTGCAGAGTCAAGGTCGATGCCGTCAAAGCTTTCCATAATATCTGTGTGGTAAGGCACTTCAAAGTCAGGCACAACAGGCTCACCGTAACGCTGAACCTCAACATTTTCGCTGTCGTCCTTGCCGATTGGTACAGATGGGTCAATGATGTTTGGAATAATCATCATCCTCTTTGTTACTTCTTCCTGTAACTCTGTTTCCATTTTTTCAAGCTCTGCAAGTCTTTCACCCTGCTGAGTAACAAGCTTTTTCATCTCCTCGGCTTCGTCCTTTTTGCCCTGTCCGTACAAAGCGCCAATCTGCTTGCTGTACTTGTTACGGTCGGCTCTTAGGGAGTCAGCCTCCTGCTTTACTGCTCTTGACTTTTTGTCAAACTCGATTACTTCGTCAACAAGGGGCAGTTTGCTGTCCTGAAATTTATTTTTAATGTTCTGTTTAACTACATCGGGGTTTTCTCTTAAAAACTTAATATCAATCATCTTAATTATTCCTTTTCCTCTAATTTATTTGCCAAATCTATTAAATCCTCTTGGCTGAAAAATTCTATTGAAAGAACTCCCCCATCACCTTTTTTAGTGACAGAAATTTTTCTGCAAAGGTTTTCTGTCAGGGCAAGCTCTACTTCCTTTAAAAAGTTTGTTTTTTCCTCTTTTTTAGGGGGATTTTTCTCTCCCTTTTTTGATTTTTGTGTTAGCTTTTCTGTTTGTCTTACCGACAAATCCTTGTCCATAATTTCCCGGGAAATTTTTAACATTTCCTCTTTATTTTCAAGGGATAATAGCGCCCTTGCGTGACCGCCGGTGATTTTTCCCTGTGAAATAAGGTCTATGATTTCCTCCGGCAGATTCAGAAGTCTTAGTGAATTTGCAACTGCGGAACGGCTTTTGCCAACTGATGAAGAAACCTGTTCCTGTGTAAAGCCGTAGGTGTCCATCAGAGTTTTGTAACCCTTTGCCTCTTCAATAGGAGTCAGGTTTTCTCTTTGGAGATTTTCAATTAGGGCAAGCTCCATTGTTTCCTTGTCGTCAAGCTCACGAATTACAACAGGAACTTCCGTAAGTCCTGCCATTCTTGATGCCCTGTATCTCCTTTCACCGGCTACAATCTGATAACCGCCGTAAACAAGCGGTCTTACCAGTAGAGGTTGCAAAACTCCGTGAAGTGCAATACTCTCTGCAAGCTCCGACAAAGCCTTGTCGTCAAAATCTGTTCTCGGCTGGTCCTTATTTGGCTCTATTTCAGAGATTTTAAGGGTGACTGTGCTGTTTTGATCCTCACTCTCGTTCTCCATAAATATTGCGGAAAGACCTTTTCCAAGACCGCCTTTTTTAGCCATTTGACCTCTCCTTTCTGATTATTTCTGTTGCAAGGGAAAGATATGCCTCTGTACCCTTACACTTTTTGTCAAAATAGTAGCAGGGCATTCCAAAGGATGGAGCCTCCGAAAGCCTTACCCCCCTGGGAACAACTGTGGCAAAAACCTTCTTTGGGAAGAATTTTTTAACCTCAGCCACAACCTGTTGTGTTAAGTTCAGTCGTCCGTCATACATTGTGAGCAAAACACCCTCTATGTCAAGTCGGGAGTTGTACATTCTCTTAACCCTTCTTACTGTAGCCATAAGCTGGCTAAGTCCCTCAAGTGCATAGTATTCGCACTGAATCGGAACTAAAATTGTGTCAGCCAATGTGAGGGCGTTGGTGGTGATTACCCCAAGTGACGGAGGACAGTCAACAATTATATAGTCAAACTCCTCCTTAATGGGAACAACTGTATTTTTCAGGATTGACTCCCTGTGTGGATAGTCTGCGATTTCAAGCTCTGCACCTGCAAGATTTATGTCGCTGGGCAGAAGAGAAAGACCTTGAAACTCTGTCTGTATCATACATTTGTCTGCTGTGACACCCTCTGTTAGCATTGTGTAGGTGCTGTTCTTTACATTTCTTCTGTCAACACCCAAACCGCTTGTGGAGTTACCCTGAGGGTCAATGTCGATTAAAAGTACCTTTTTGTTGTACAAACCCAAGGACGCAGCAAGATTTACTGCTGTGGTGGTTTTGCCCACTCCCCCTTTTTGGTTTGCAACTGCTATAACCTTTGCCATTTTTTCTCCTATACTATAGTTTTCTCTTTTTTCTTTTCAAATTATATCATATATGGGACTAAATTTAAAGGTATTTGAGTTAAATATAAAAGTTTTTTTGTTTGTCAAACAATTAATATGTTTCACGTGAAACATTATAGTATATATAACGCCAAAAGGCCACACATTGCTGTGTGACCTTTGGCAAGGGGTTCAGATAAGGAAATGGGTATGAGTGGATCGGACAGGAGTTGCCTCCCATCCTAAGAGGAAAGCTTGTTTGAGTGCTGAAAATCCTTCAGCGACTTTTCTTTGGGGATTTTTACTGTATATTCAATGTAGTCGGCAGTTTCCTGCTTTTCGCTGATTGCGTCTATCCCCGAAAGGCGCATTGTGTCAACTGCCTTGTTTATGGTGTTGACAAAGATACGAACATCCTTGATGACAACCTTTTTTTCCACTGAGGTTAATGAGGGTTGTACAACTTTTTTATGTAGGATGCTTTCAATGTAACGCTCCGACTCCTTTACATTCAGACCATGGGCTACTATGTGGGACAGAGCCTCTTTTCTCAAATCCTCGTTACCGATTTTCAGGAGAGCCCTTGCATGGCGTTCGGTAAGTCCGGCTTGAATAATCCAGTCCTGTTCTTCATATGAAAGCCTAAGAAGTCTTAGCTTGTTGGCAACTGTAGATTGTTTTTTTCCAATTTGAATTGCCGCCTGTTCTTGGGTAATTCCGTATTTGCGAATTAGTCGGCTGATGCCTCTCGCCTCTTCAAACATTCCCAAATCTTTACGCTGTAAATTCTCAATAAGGGCAAAGATTGCGGAGTCTTTATCGGAGCATTTCATTACTATACAGGGAATTGTTCTAAACCCCGCCATAACGCTGGCTCGCAGTCTTCTTTCACCTGCAATAAGCTCGTACTCATCATTTTTGATTTTCCTAACTGTTAATGGCTGAAGAAGTCCGTTGTTTGCGATTGACTGAGAAAGACTCCTCAATTCGCTTTCGTCAAACTCCCTGCGTGGCTGGGTTTTGTTAGGTCTGATTTTTCTTGCAGGAATATCTACGACTTTGCGTTCGTCTTTAGATAATATCCGCATTTTTTTCATCAACCCTTCGTGTTTCCCTGTGACTATATAATACTCCTACTTTGGTGAAAAAGGTGTCGTATCTTGTGCGAATAAAAAATTTTGTTTTGTAAATATACAACATATTGTGTCGTAAAAAATTGGATAATTCTTTTGTGTAACAAAACTGCCTACCCTGTCATTTTGAGGGAGCAAAGCGACTGAAGAATCTGAAAGGAAACAGTAGTGCATTAACCGACACTATCAGGTTATAGGAAAGGTATGATTTCCCTAACAAAATGAGTGGTAAAGGAAGGGGATTCCTCGACAAGCTCGGAATGACAGGAGGAGGGTTTTCGTTCCTATCCAAGTATTTCCTTAATCACAACTGCCTGCGGACAAACCCTCCACCGCAAGCGGTCCCTGGCAGATTGTCAAGTCAAGTGCAACACTTTTTATAAAGGACTTCAATAGGAGAAAAGAAATCAAGGGTTTTACGAGGTCGGTTGTTAATTAAATCAACTACTGTTTGGAGTTCTTCATCGGTGACATTGTGAAAATTAGTTCCTTTAGGAAAGAAAAAACGAAGCATATCATTAGTGTTTTCGTTTAGTCCTCTCTGCCAAGGCGAATGAGGATCTGCAAAATATATTGTGGTTTGAAGGTCTTTTTCGATTTTTTCAAAGGCAGCAAATTCAGAACCGTTATCAAGGGTAATGCTCTCAATTGGAATG
>JAQXVY010000032.1 GCA_029225165.1 Oscillospiraceae bacterium | reverse complement strand
TTATGAATACTATTATAATTTTCTGCGACCACACAGTACCCTCGGGTACTGTGCGCCTATGACTTATCTTTTAAAAACTGTCATTTAGTTTTTACATTTTTATTCCAAAAAACTGTACCATTTTCTGTCGAGGAATCCCCTACCTTTACCACTCACTTTGATAGAAAACAATACTTTCCTATAACCTGTTAGTGTCGATTAAGGCACTACTGCTATCCTTTCAGATTCTTCAGTCGCTTTGCTCCCTCAGAATGACAGATTCAGGACACATACCGTGGTATGTAAATATTCTTAAGTTGACGACATTGATTTCTAATAGAAATACCTGTTTGGCGTAGGCTGTCTGTAAAAGGCTCCACTTTAAAAAAGATTTTAAAAATTTCTGCATTTACATTATTTTCACCTTATGATATAATTTATTAATAAATTAAAAATAAACTAAAGGACTTGATTATATGGTAGATAACGAAAGAATGGACAAACTTGCACGGTCATTCTTTGAGGATCACGACCACGGCCGTGAGGCTATGCAAAACGCATCTGTAACTGAAAACATTTGCTTTATTGACTACCTTGAAAACACCTGTATCAAAAAGGCAAAGGAGATGAAAAACCAGGAGGATATGCAGTACTTTACCGAGTACGACATTCACTTCCGTATGCTCACCCTTGAAAAAATTATGAAGCTTAATGAACTGTGGATTGTAATTTCCAAGGGTACAAACCACTTTTACGCCTTTAATTATGATGTTATTGTTTTGGTTGACCCAAGCGAGGCTGATTACCTGATTAACAACCTTGCACAGCAAAACCTTGATGTGGAAATCAGAAAGATTAGCGGCGAGGACTTTGTTGCAATGGTTGAGGATATGCCAAGGCTTGGCTTTAAAAATGTTGAGTTTACAGACGGCAGACTTCGTCCCCTTATCATTCCGAGGGACACAATCCTAAAGGCTGACAAAGCCACAACAAGAACAAATCCAAAATTGTACATAGAAGCCCTGACTTTTCTTCAGCAGGTTGCAAAATTCAAAAAAGAGGGCAAGGGCGTTATAATTAAGGAAAACAGTCCCCTTACAAAAGCCTTGCAGGAGGCTGTTTTGCTGGTACCGGCAATTGTACAGAGTAAAAGCGGAAATCAAATGCAGGTGAAATATCCTTTCCTAAACACAAGTGGACCCGGTCAGAAGGTTCTGCCCTTGCTCACAGACCGCAAGGAATATGACTATTTCCTAAGCACACCCCTTATGAAGGACTACGCATCTTTACCCGAGGACAAAAGGGTATGCATTGAACTGCCTTTCATTGAAATTTTCCGTATTTTTTCTACAGACGATTTGTTCGCATTGGCTGTAAACCCAATGGGCTTTAACCTTATTTTAAACAAGGATGTTGTGGGCATTGTGACAAAAGAAATGCACCTAACCAACAACCCAAACATATTGGTTGAAAAGAACGGTGAGCCTGTGGAATTTCCCGAAGATTTTTCGGAGGAGGATGAAGAAGATAACACCCCAAAATCAGAGGACACAGATGTTTTACGCAAAAAGGTGCTGGAGCATTTTATCGAAACACAACAGGGAATTATCGAGAAAAACAAAGACATTGACACAGAGGAAGCAAAATCCAAGGTGAAAAAAGCTGAAGAAAAGCTAAAGGAATTTAAAAAACAGCTGGAGGCACTGAATGACTAAAGGTGAAAAGGCACAAAGCCTGTTTAAGCAGGGCTACAACTGTTCACAATCCGTTGCCCTTGCCTTCGATGAAGAAATGGGACTTGATAAGGATTTAGTAGCCAAACTGGTTTCCGGCTTTGGCGGAGGAATGGGCAGAATGAGAGAGGTCTGCGGTTGCGTAAGCGGTATGGTATTTGTAATCAGCAGTCTTTACGGCTACTGTGACCCAACTGACTTTGACGCAAAAAAGGAGCTTTACCAAAGGATTAACCAAGTTGCAAACGCCTTTAAGGAGAAAAACGGCTCAATAATCTGCAAGGAGCTTTTGGGACTTGAACAAAAGGACGGAATCGCCCCTGAAAAGCGTACAGACGCCTACTACAAAAAGCGTCCCTGTTCGGAGCTTTGCAAAATCGCAGGAGATATTCTTGAGGAATACATAAAAAATAATCCTGTAAATGTGTAAATGCAACTTTGTGAATGTAAAATAAAGATAATATAAACAAGGGGTAACACTGCATTATCTGTCGGTGCTACCCCTTGTTTTATGTATTGGATTTATTTCTCGTTACTTTGCGTCTTTGCCCTAAAGCACATAATCGACAATGCAAAAAGTACAACTATGTAGGCAAGTGCTATTATAATGTACAGTGGGATTTTTCCGTCTGTAATGTCCTCACAAAGCAGAATACTCCTGCCGATTTGAACAGCAGGGTAAAAGGGCAGACATTCGCACACGGTTTCATAACCGCCCATTTGAGAAACAGGCATCCATATTCCACCTAAAAATCCCACAACCTGAATTACCACAGAGCATATTCCCGGTGCTGACTTATTGCTGAAAAGGCACCCGAACATAACACCCAACGAAACGAACATCAGCATAAGTGGTAAATACACAGGAATTGTAAGGAGCAAGTTCCCCACACTCACCTCATCCCCTGTTACAAGGGAAATCACCCAAACAGTTATGTAGCAAATTACAATTTGACAAAGGCAGATTACTATTCCGGGGAGATTGTACCCTGCAATAAAGTCAAAGGCTTTCATAGGTGAGGTGTACAGCCTTGAAAGAAATGTTGTGTTTCTGTCGTTTGCCACAAGGATTGACATATACAGCATTACAAATGAAAAGGAGAATACTGCAATTCCCGGTGCAAGGTAGCCAAGCTCAAACCAAAACACCTCTCCCCCCGGTGTGCAGGATGCAATCACCTGAAACACTATGAGGAGCAAAACAGGAAAACCCATGGTAAAAACATATGACAGGGGGTCACGCAAAATTTCCTTTGCATTCCTCTTTCCGAATAAAAGTGTTCTCATTTTACATCCCCCTCTGCAATTTTTACAAATGCCTCCTCAATATTCTGAGAAGAAGTTTTTTCCATTAGATTTTGCGGAGTGTCAACTGTGAGTAGTTTGCCCTTTGCCATAATTCCAATGCGGTCGGAAAGCTCCTGTGCCTCCTCCATATAGTGAGTTGTGAGAACAATGGTTACACTTCCCTTTAAGTCCTTTATAACTCTCCAAAGTTCCCGCCTTGCAAGTACATCAAGTCCCAAGGTAGGCTCGTCAAGGAACAGCACCTTTGGTTCGCTGATTATCGCCATTGCAATGGAAAGTCGCCTTTGCCATCCTCCCGAAAGGGTCTTTGCACGCTGGCTCATAACCTCCTCAAGGCTGAACTGCTCTGTCACCTCTTCAACCCTTTTTACAAGGCTATCCCCTGTGTAGCCGTAAATTCCGGCAATAAGCTCCAGATTTTCCCTTACCGTAAGGTTTGGTGCAACAGCCGTTTCCTGTGGCGACACATTGATTATCTTTTTAATTTCATCCCTATTTGTATCTATGCTTTTTCCGCAGATAAAAGCCTCTCCCCCGCTTTCCTTTGTAAGTCCGCAAAGTATCTTTATTGTGGTGGTTTTTCCCGCACCGTTAACACCCAAAAGTGAAAACAGCTCTCCCTCATTTACTGTGAGATTCAGCTTATTAACCGCCTTTAACGACTTGTAGCTTTTGCATAAATCCTTTGTTTCTATTGCATACATAGGTTTCACTCCTCTTTGTTGTACTCCAGTATATCCCCCGGCTGACATTCCAAGGTTTTGCAAATTGCGTCAAGGGTTGAAAACCTTATAGCCGAGATTTTTCCGTTTTTGATGTTACTCATATTCGCCTTTGTAATGCCAACCTTTTCGGAAAGCTCATTAAGTGACATTTTTCTGTCCGCCATAACACGGTCGAGTCTTAAAATTATTGACATAGCCGTCACCTACAATGTTTCGTCAGCTTGTTTTTGAAGGCTGACTCCGTAACTGAATATAAGTGACAGAACAAACAGTACCACAGCAACAAAAAATGTTGTCACGGAAAAGCCTGTTGTAATGTCAATTCCCGACTTTTCAATGTTTGAAAGTGACATACAAAGGAGGAATACCTTTTCAATAAACGCAGGAATAAAGCTAAAGCCTAAAATAACCGCAGAAAGCTTTACAAGGTTTTTCCTGACTGTTTCCGTAAAGGGTGTTTCACAGCCCTTTAGTTCCTTAAAAATCCTCTTTCCGTAGAATATAGCCACTAAAAGGAATATCAGCTGAATAACCTTTGGCAAGGTTACAATGCCTATTTGGTAGTTATTTATGGTGTATTTCTCGGAAAGTGCGTCACCCTTTAGCACTCCATCACCAGTCATCTCAAAGGATGCAACACCCTGACCGTAGCCTATGGCTTTGCCTGTCATTTTTCCGTCCTTTACTTCCCACTGCACCTCTCCGTTGTCGCCTTTGTCAACATCACTGTCGTCTTTTTCCTTTTTCAAAAATGCGAATGGGTCGTTTACAATGTTTGACACCTTGATTGTTGCATTAGCATCTCCCTGTGCACCCAAAACCATAGTGTCGTTTGGAAGTGCAATCAAAAATACCGAAAAGGCAATAGTAAATGCCAGTGCAATAAACAAAATCACCGTTGCAATATTTGAAATTACATAGAAAAATTTGCTTATACCGTGAAAAAATTTAATGTTGTTCATAAAAGCCATCCTTTCATTGAGGTAATCATATCACCGCAAATAATGAATGTCAATACTTTTTTATCGAAAAACGATAATTTTTTCTTGTTTTTCAATCACCTCTATAATAAAGACAATTAACGGAAACACAATCCACCCACTGTAATGACCAGCCACAACTCTGTCATTCCGAGACACAACCCTGTCATTCCGAGCTTGTCGAGGAATCCCATTCCTCTACAACTATTTTTGTTAGAGAAATCACACTTACCTATAACCTGATAGTGTCGATTTAGGCACTACTGCTATCCTTTCAGATTCCTCGCTATGCTCGGAATGACAAAGAAGAGTGCAATAAAGAAAAACCCCTTGTATTTTAATAACAAATACAGTAAAATATATAGGACTGAAAGACTGAATATTTTAAAAACGGTGGTATTATGGATTGGACAGAAATTACTGTAACTGTAAGCAACAAGGATGTGGAGCAGGTTTCCGATATTGCAAATCTTGTTGTGCCCTACGGAATATATATTGAGGACTACACAAACCTTGAACAGGATGTGGAGGAAATTGCCCACATTGATTTAATTGATGAGGAGCTTTTGGCTAAGGACAGAACCAAGGCAAAGGTGCATATGTACATCAGCTGTGAGGACAACCCCCTTGAGGCTGTAAGCAAAATTTCCGAAATGCTGAAAGAGGCTAATATTGATTTTCAGGTTGATTCCTTGGACTGCAATGACGAGGACTGGCTTAACAACTGGAAACAATATTTTCAGCCCTCGCCTGTTGGGGAAAAACTCCTTATCCGCCCTACTTGGCGAAAGAATTTTGACCCAAAGGGCAGGATTGTCATTAACCTTGACCCCGGTCTTGCATTTGGCACAGGCACTCACGAAACAACAAGGCTTTGCCTTGAAGTCCTGGAGAAGATAGTTAAAGAGGACACAACCGTACTTGATGTTGGCTGTGGCAGTGGAATACTGGGAATTGCATCTCTCCTTTTAGGGGGTAAAAGTGCCGTTGGCGTGGACATTGACCCTATGGCGGTAAAGACAGCAAAGGAAAATGCTGTGCTAAATAGTGTTGAGGACAGGTTCACCGCTATTGAGGGCAACTTCACCGAAAAGGTCAGCGGAAAATTTGACATTGTTGTAGCCAACATTGTGGCTGACGCAATTATATTCCTATCCCAAGGTGTAAAAGCCTTTATGAAAGAGGATTCTGTCTACATTATGAGCGGAATAATCGACACAAGGGTTGACGAGGTGATTGAGGAGGTTTCAAAGAATTTTGAAATCACCCAAAAGCTGTTTTTAAACGGCTGGTACTGCCTTACTGCAAAAATTAAAGAATAATTCTGCAAGTTCATATATTTGTCACAAATTTATATTATACTTATTATGACATATCAGGGTGTAAAACCCTAATATCTAATCAACGGAGGATATTTTTATGAAAAAGAAAAACACAATCAACCTTGTACTTTCGGCATTTTTGATTATTGCATTTGTAATCTGCACATACTTCTTTAGTACACTTAATCAAACCGACACAGTACAAAGCGTAATCAATGCACTTGTAACCGCTGTATTCGGTCTTATCCTGTTCTATGCAACAAGAGTTGGTGACGGTAAGCCTGTTAAAAGGTTCAGCCTTGCAACACTTATCATCCTTGACCTGCCGGCACTTTACATCATCCTTACAAGCCTTGCACCGGGACTTCCTTTCGGCGACCTTTTCGGAAGTAATCAAATGGTAGTTTACCTCGCAGGTGTTGCACTTGGCTATGGTATTCCATACACATTCCTAAGCGGTTTTGAAATTGCAGTTGAGGACGAGGCAGAGGGCTTTATTGAGGGCGGACTTTTGGAAGAAATCGAGTCTGCAAATGAAGTACCTGAGGAAACAGAAGAAACAGAAAACTCTGACGAAACAACCGACACACAGGAAGAAACAGAAAATACAGAAGAATAATTTTTATCAAAAAAATCAGTAAGAAGGTAAAAAAAATGGGATGTACACACGATTGCTCCTCTTGCGGAGAGAGCTGCAGCAGTAAAGAACCACAAAACCCAATAGCACAGCTTAACCCAAAAAGCTCTGTTAAAAAGGTTATCGGAATAGTATCCGGCAAGGGAGGAGTAGGCAAAAGCCTTGTAACCTCGGCTATGGCTGTTTTGATGAACAAAAAGGGCTACAAAACAGCAGTTTTGGACGCAGATATGACAGGCCCCTCAATACCAAAGGCATTCGGCATTAAGGACAAGGTAATGGGCAACGACGACGGACTTTACCCCGCTGTATCAAAGGGCGGAATAAGCGTTATGTCAACAAATTTGCTTTTACCTGACGAAACAAGTCCCCTTGTATGGCGAGGTCCTGTTATTGCAGGAGCTGTTAAGCAGTTTTGGACAGATGTAATTTGGGAAGATATTGACTATATGTTTGTTGATATGCCACCGGGAACAGGTGATGTTCCCCTGACAGTATTCCAAAGTCTGCCGGTTGACGGAATAATCATTGTAACCTCCCCACAGGAGCTTGTATCAATGATTGTAGAAAAGGCAGTAAATATGGCAAAGCTGATGGATATTCCTATATTGGGCATTGTGGAGAATATGAGCTACTTTGAATGTCCCGACTGCGGAAAACAGCACAAAATCTTCGGCGAAAGCCACATTGAGGAAATCGCAAAGAAAAACGACCTAAAAGTACTTGCCAAGCTACCAATAAATCCAACTATCGCAAGTCTTGTTGACAAAGGACAAATAGAGGACTTTGACGGCGAATATATGGACACCGCAGTAAATACTGTGGAGGAACTTTGTAAAATAAAATAGTGGGAAAACGAGCAGGCAACTCCTATGGGTTGCCTGTTTTCTTTTGTGGGTAATTAACAAAGTCGTCCTACACTCTGCCATTCCGAACTACACCCTGTAATTCCGACCCACAAAACTGTCATTCCGAGCCACAACACTGTCATTCCGAGCTTGCCGAGGAATCTGAAAGGATAGCAGTAGTGTATAAATCGACACTATCAGGTTAGATGAAATTAAGATCTAAACAAAGCCTCCATCGGACGAGGGAGGTGGCACGGCTTTAGCCGTGACGGAGGGAGTGAAAAAGTAGTCAATGTATCTTGGTATGTCTTTAGATGATAAATTTTAATTCAGAACATATATCCACACTATCCTCTAAAGACAAAATGAGCAAAAGAGGAAAATTTTTCCCTCCTTCCACCGCAAGCGGTCCCCCTTTTTCTGGCGAAAACGGCAAACCCTTTGTCACTTCGTGACATTTCCCTTAGCAAGGGAATACTCGTCTGAGGGAGGCTGGCTGAAAGGAAAGTCTTGATGTAACAAAGGCTCCCAATTGGGAGCCTTAAATAATTGTGTTTATTCTATTTTTATGATTAATAATACAGCTTTACATTACCAAAGCCATTTCCATTCCATGTACTTCCTGTATATGTTTCAACTTTAAATTGATAAGTGTTGCTTAAATCTATTGAATAGTATTTTGGAAGTGAATCCTTTGTTCTGCTTAATGTTCTTACCAACTCTCCGTCCTCATAAAACATAGCTGTCATATCACGGTCACCACCATCTTTTCCACCATAGTAGAAAGAAATTTTTGAATATTTACCTTGAAAATTAAATGTTGCATAACCATTTTGATAAATGCAAAAACTTTTATAATACGGTTTGCCACCCATATACAGACTCCCTGCACCTTGATAAGCATAGTAACAACTCTTTGCATACGGCTCAATTACATCCACAAGAAAAACATAAGAGGTCATTTTTATTTTTCTTACATTTGAAAATGCACCGTAGTAGGTTTTGCCCTTATATTTTGTATATGCTCTAACCTTAAAGTAGTAGCTACTGTTTATCTTAAGACCTGATTTTTTAAGGTATCTTCCACTTGTAGTTAAGATTTTCTTGTAGCCACCGCCATTTGTTTTCATATACACCTGATAACCCTTTGCACGGCTTGCGGCTTTCCAGCTTAACCCAACAGTAGATTTGTTATACCTCTTTAGTGCCGAAATAACAACCTTGGAGGGCTTTACCACCTTTGCCGATGCATCAACATCAGGCATACTAATACAGGTTACTGCACAAATGAGAACTAAAAGTAAACAGCTTAGCTTTTTTAATGATAATTTTTTCATTGTTTCTACCCCTCTTTAGCATATTTTGTTAAACAACTATCTGTTTATTAAAATATATCACACAGAATACAAAAAGTCAAAGGAAATAGAACGCAAAAGTTGACTATAATCACCTTTCTTTTGAGGGTGATTTTTTATTATCGCTTAATTGCAAACCCATACCCAAAGATTTTTCGCCAAGTATTGACAAGCAACTTTTGAATTATTATAATAAAAGTAACTCATAGGTAACTTTTTGAGTTTTATAAAAAACCTCAAACGGAGGGTAGGTATGAACAATATTATAGAAATAAGTCACCTTTGCAAAAGCTTTGGTGATGTTAAGGCTGTGCAGGATGTCAGCTTTAAGGTTAAAAAGGGCGAGCTTTTTGCCTTTTTGGGGGTTAACGGTGCCGGTAAAAGCACCACAATTTCCATTATGTGCGGTCAGCTTGCCAAGGACAAGGGCGATGTTGTGATAAACGGAAAAAACATCAACCACAATATGGACGAGATTAAGAAGTCGCTGGGAGTTGTTTTTCAAAATACTGTCCTTGACAAATCCCTGTCAGTAAAGGACAACCTGAAAAGCAGGGCGTCACTTTACGGAATAACAGGCAATGCTTTTGAAAATAGGCTTGGCGAAGTTGCAAAACTGTTGGATTTTCAAGATTTGCTAAAGAGGACTGTGGGTAAATTGTCAGGCGGTCAAAGGAGAAGAATTGACATTGCAAGGGCACTTTTCCACAAGCCTGAAATATTAATTCTTGACGAGCCGACAACAGGACTTGACCCTCAAACAAGGCGAATTATGTGGGATGTTGTCACAAAGCTCCGCAAGGAGGAAAATATGACTGTATTCCTCACCACCCACTATATGGAGGAGGCAAGCGAGGCTGACTATGTTGTAATCCTTGACAGCGGAAAAATCTCCGCCGAGGGCACTCCTTTGGAACTGAAAAATGCGTATACAGGGGACTTTATCACCTTGTACGGAGCGACAGAGGAGGATGCTAAACAGCTATCTCACCCATATGAAAAAATCAGGGACGCATACAGAGTGGCTGTGCCAAACACAGAAACGGCAACCAAGCTGATTGTAAAATATCCCGATATTTTTACAGACTACGAAATCACCAAGGGCAAAATGGATGATGTTTTCCTGTCGGTAACAGGAAAAACCCTGGGCACAGAGTCAGAACAAGAGGTTAAAAAGGAGGGAAAGAAGAAATGAGCAAACTTATGAGCCTTGTACAGAGAAACACAAAGGTATTCTTTAAGGATAAGGGTATGTTTTTCACTTCCCTTGTAACTCCCCTGATTTTGCTTTTGCTATTTGTCACATTTTTGGGGAATGTTTATCGTGACAGCTTTGCAATGTGTACCCCAAAGGAAATTGATGTTCCCGACACAATTATTGAGGGATTTGTTGGAGGTTGGCTTTTCTCCTCACTCCTTGCTGTATGCTGTGTAACTGTTGCATTTTGCTCCAATATGCTTATGGTGCAGGACAAGGTAACAGGCGCAAGAACAGACCTTACTATGGCACCTGTGAAAAAGTCAACTTTGGCTTTCGGCTACTACATTTCCACAGCATTAACCACGCTGATTATCTGCGCAGTTGCAGTTGTGGCTTGTATTATTTATCTGTCACAGGTGGGATGGTACCTAACGGCACAGGATGTACTCCTTGTGTGCCTTGATGTATTTTTGCTGACTATGTTCGGCACAGCGCTTTCCTCTGTGGTCAACTCATTTTTATCAACACAGGGGCAAATTTCTGCGGTGGGAACTATTGTAAGCGCCGCCTACGGATTTATCTGCGGTGCATATATGCCTATTTCACAATTTTCAGATGGAATACAAACATTTATCTCATTTTTACCCGGCACATACGGAACAGCCCTTTTACATAATCATCTAATGGGCGGTGCATTACAGGAGCTAAAGGACAACTATTTCCCGTCAGAGGTTGTAGAGCAGATGAAGGATTCCTTTGACAGCAATTTGTATTTCTTTGACAACAAGGTGTCAATCCCTCAAATGTACTGTGTACTTGTGGGTTCGGTAGTTGTTTTGATTGGAGCATACATTTTAATCAATGTACTAAAGGGACGAAAGAAAAAGTAATTAAATATCTAAAAAAGGATGATAAGCTATGCTGAAGATTGAGCATTTAACAAAAGTTTACGGTAACAAAAAGGCAGTTGACGACCTTAGCCTACATATAAAAAAGGGCGAAATCTATGGATTTATCGGTCATAACGGTGCCGGTAAAACCACCACAATAAAGTCCTGCTGTGGAATTTTGAAGTTTGATGAGGGTGAAATTTATGTTGACGGTATCTCCATAAAGGAAAATCCCCTTGCCTGTAAAAAGCAGATTGCATATCTTCCCGACAATCCCGACTTATACGACTATATGACAGGTATTCAGTTTTTAAACTTTATTGCAGATGTTTTCGGGATACCCCAAAAGGAAAGACAGGAGAAAATCCATAAGTACTCCGAAATGTTCGGCATCAAGGGGGATTTGGCACAGCCTGTTTCTGCATATTCCCACGGTATGAAGCAAAAGCTGGCTATTATTTCAGCCTTAATTCACGACCCAAAGCTGATTATTATGGATGAGCCTTTCGTTGGTCTTGACCCAAAGTCTGCCCACACCCTAAAGGAGCAAATGAGGGAAATTTGTAACCGTGGCGGTGCGATATTCTTCTCTACTCACGTTCTTGAGGTAGCCGAAAAGCTGTGCGACAAGGTTGCCATTATCAAGGACGGCAAGCTGATTCGCAGTGGCTCTATGGAAGAGGTTAAGGGTGACGAGTCCCTTGAGTCTGTATTTTTGGAGCTGGAGGAAAATTATGACTAAAACACTCATTAAAAAGCAGTTTAAAGAACTGTACGCCACATATTTTCGCTCCGGAAACAGCAAAAAGAAAAATTCAAAGGCACTCCCTGTGGTGTATGCTCTGCTAATGCTTTATGTTGCAGGATTTTTGTTCTTTTTCTTTTACAATATGATGGAAAGCCTGTGTGCTCCTCTATTTTCCATCGGAATGGGTTGGCTTTACTTTGCTATTGCAGGAATTGTGGGAATGATGCTGGCTGTATTCGGCAGTATTTTTGTAACTCAATCTATGCTGTTTGACGCAAAGGACAACGAATTTTTACTTTCTCTTCCTATTCCCCCGGGCAAGATATTATTTTCAAGAATGTTATCACTGTATGTACAAAACTTTCTCTTTGGCGGAATAATCTTTCTGTCGGCTGTTGTTGTGTATGCGTTTTCAGATTTTGCCACACCGCTTGGACTTGTTTTCTGCTTTTTGCTGTTCTTTATTCAGCCCTTTATGAGCCTTGGTATCAACTGCATAATCGGTTGGCTGATTGCATTGGCAACTGCAAGAATGAACAACAAAACAATAATTACAAGCATACTTTCCCTGGCGTTTTTTGGCTTATACTTCTTTTTTTACTACCAGTTCAACAACTATGTTCAGCTTTTGATTACCAACAGCAAGTCGGTAGGTGAAAGCGTCAAAAGTGTATTGTACCCAATTTACCAAATGGGAATGGGCGCAACAGGCGACATTTTGGGTTTTGTGATTTTCACTGCCATTACCCTTGCATTTTTTGCAGTAATATACCGCATTTTATCCCTTAGCTTTATACGCATTGCCACCACAAAGAGCAAGGGAAGTAAGGTAAAATATCGTGAAAAAGAGCTAAAGGTAAGCTCACTTAGAAAGACTTTGTTCCTAAAAGAGTTAAGTCACTTTACCAAAAATTCGATGTATATGCTGAACTGCGGTTTAGGGTCATTATTCCTTGTAATTGGCGCTGTTGTTTTGGTAATAAAAAGGGATTGGGTTTTGTCTTTTAGCGGTTCATTGCCCGGTGCGGAAATACTATTGGTGCTAATTGGTATTGCAATAATCTGCCTTTTCACCTCAATGAATGTGGTTACTGCCCCATCAATCTCCATAGAAGGCAACACAATGTGGCTCATTAACTCCCTGCCTATGAGAGGAAAAGATGTGTTACTTGCTAAACTAAATCTTCATTTAGTTGTAAACTCACCCTTTGCACTGTTATGCAGTATTGTGTGTGCAGTTGTAGCAAAGCCAACTGTACTGTCAACTATTACCCTAATTGCTATGCCACAGTTTTTCATTCTGCTGACAGGAATGATTAACCTGATGTTGGGTTTAAGGTTTGCACATTTTGACTGGACAAATGAGACTGTTGCAATTAAGCAAGGCTCAAGCGTTGTACTCTCCTTATTTTTAAACTGGGGAATTTTAATTGCCCTTGGACTGTCATTCCTGCTGATACCACAGATAACACCATTTGCACTTGAAATTTACACAGTTATTTGCACTGCTCTGTTGGCTGTTGCTTCAGCAATAGTTTACCGTATCCTTACAAACTGGGGAGTAAAGAAGCTGGCGTCTTTGCAGTAGTCATACATATCCTCCACCCTCTCAATTTGGGAGGGTGGTTTTTTGTGTCATGAAAAACTCTTGGGCAATCTTAATATGTGCTATTCACGGAGAATTAATGCACAGCACCGCCTTGTGTATATGGTTGACGAAGGTGTGAAAACTGTAAAAATTATCTCAATGCGGGCGCATTACGAATAATAGGGAAACAAAACAAACCCTCCCTGTCAGTAAAAATCTGACTTGGGAGGGTTTTTAATTTACAGTGTTCTATTTTCAACCGTTAATTTTGGTCGTCCTTTGGAGATGACTTTGTAACGCTTGTAAACAGCTTTTCTACCTTTGTCACCGCTGACTTGTATATGTAGGAAATCTGCTCGCCGTTTACTGTAACATAGTACTTTTGGTTGCCCATATCGTAGAATTTCAGCTCGTCTGCACCTCTGCCTGTGTCTGCCTTATAGGTAAACTTAATTGTAAGTTCAGGACTTCCGCTGAGGCTCTCGTTGGTAAACTCGTGGCGTAAAAAGTCGGAGCCGTGCATATAGTCAAAGGCTGTCTGGAAATATCCTGTGCTAACCTGCTTACCCTTGTACTTAACAACTGTATCTGCTGATGAGGTTTTGCCGTCAATGTCAAAGGTGTAGCTTTTGTCACCAAACTTAACCTCTGTTTTGGAAAGGGCAGTCAGCTCGTTGTCAACGAAAAAATCGGAACGCAAGTCCTCAAGGCTTGATTTTGTCCACCTTACAGAATCGGTAAGGATTTTGTAGATTACATCTCCGCCCTTTTTCATAATAAAGCAGTAGCCCTTGTCGTCACCCTTACTTGCAATAAGGTTTACTGTGGTGTCGGGGTATGTTGCATTAATTTCGGCATAAGGCTCTTTTAAACCGTACTTTTCAAGCTGACTTTCGCCGGGGTTCACATATACAACAGACTTTGCCATTATGCCCCTGATACCGCCCTCAACTTCACTACATCCGGAGTCGTCACCGTAGTAGGCTTTCGGAGTTGTGATAAGGTAGTTTGTCATTGCTGTTTCGTCATCACTTGGAACTAATGTAATTTTGTCCTTGTAACGCTTACCGCTAAGCTCAATCTTTGTTGCTGTTGCGTCATCACCGCTTTTTGCAGGGTCGGTAATATTGAGGTCAATAAGGTCGTTAATACCGTAGAGGAATGAGTCGATAGACTCCTCCTCAACAAGGTAAATTGTCTTGCCTGTACCAAACTTCACATAAATTCCTGCATTTGACGGAGCAACTGCGCCAACATAAATTTTTGCTTTTGTGTTGTCCTGATATGTAATCTCAACAGTTGCACGAGGCTTGTCAAAGCCAAAGTCCTTTTCGTCCTTGTCGCCTGTTGAAACTACCTTGGTAAATTCAAGGGAAGCGGCGTCATTGGCAATAGCTTCAGGCTGGCCTGATGCAAGGGTCTTGTCCTCATATCCCACAAGGGTGTACTCTGTTGCCTGTGTGCTTTCCTTTTTCTTGCCGTCCTTATCGGTGGTAATTTCCACAGGTGTGTAGCTTGTAATTTCGAACTTGCTTTTTTCGTTTTCCACCTTGATTGACTTAATATTCATCGGAATATAGGACATCAGCTCTCCTGAGCCGTTTTGGTCAATCTCGCCGTCAGCATTTGTTGCCGGCTCTGCCTGATGCACCTTGTCCTTGTCAACATCTGCTGTGATTTTTGCAGGCTCTGTATATTCTATTTCCTTTTTGTCATTTTCATTTGGGTCAGGCATAGTGAGTACCACAACAAGTGTTACGGCTATGAGCACTACAACCAAAGCCGGAATGATTATTTTAAGTAAGTTTTTGTTGTTTTTCTTTGTGTTTTTCTTATTTGATTTAGCCATTATTTCTTTCTCCTAACTGCCCAAATCACAATGCCCAAAACAAGGATACCTATCGGCAATACAAAGAGGAATATAACTGCCGGAATAGTTGTCTGTGACTCTGACTGTAAGCCAAGGGCTGTGTCAGATGCCTTTGCGCTGGTGATTACAACAGTTTCACCCTCGTTTTCTGTTAATACATTAAACATATTTGCAAAGTAATTTGCGTTGTTGTACTGGGTATAAGTATTAAGGAAGTCACCTGATACTGCGTAGTAGGAGCCGATTACAACTGTGTTCTTGTAAACTCCGTCGGAAACATCAGCCCTGTTGATTGCAGCACCTGAAATCGCCTCGCCTGTTCCCTTTTCTATGTCAGATTCGGACTGGGCTGTGAAAGGCATTGTGTCAGCCTTGCTTGATGAATTCAGCAGAGAAACTGCGTTACTGCCCTCTGTAAAGGTGATAGGTCTTGTATCTCCCATAAGCACCTTTGTAGCTGTGTCAAAGCCTGTTGTAAAGTCCTCGTCGTCATAGTCGAAGATAGAAAGCGTATGGCTGTCGGGATAAATGGAAGAAAGATACTTGTCGCTCTGTTCATATATCCAAGAGTCCCCAACCTTCATACCCTGTGACTCAAGGAATGAGTCAAGGTTAGGTGTTCCGCTTTCAACCTTATATGGGCTTGGAATATATACAAATGTTTTGCTTGTTTTCTTTGCTGTGTTAAGGAAGCTTTCCACCTTTTCAAGGGCAGAGTCGGAAATATCCTGTGTGGGAGCAACAAAGAAAAGTATATCACAGTCTGACGGTACATTCTGCTTTGAATCAAGGTTAACTGTTACGGTGTCGTAAGCCTGATTTTTAAGGAGATTTTTAAGGGCAGTGTAGGTACTTTCTCCTGTGGAGCTTTCATTTTCAGCCGGTACACCGGAGGAAGTGATAAAACAAGCCTTTGCAGCATTTTTCTTTGTTAAACCAAGGATTGCTGTGCATACTGTCTGCTCAACCTTACTCTCTGTAATAGTGGAGTAGCCTGTTTCGTCAGTTTCCATATTAAACAAATCCTTAATTGTGTAACCCTTGTACTTATTGTCACCTGCGTCAACAACAAGGATAATGCTTGCGCCTGAGGTTGTCAGGTTAAGTTCACTGTACTTTGATGCGAATGACGGGTCGGAAGAAATGTCCTTGTAGTCAAACTTAATGTGACTGCTCTGTGCGGCAATTTCCTTAAACAGCTGATTTGCCTGTGTAAAGTATGCTGTGCCGTACATACTGTCAAATGATTTAAAGTTTTCTTCATCTGTTAAAAGATAAAGCTGAATGTCCTTTTCAACACTATTGCAAAGCTTCTTTGTTTCGTCCTGAAGCCCGTACATACTACTGCTTGTAATGTCAAATGTAAGGGCAGGGAACTTTGATTCAAGGACAGAGGCTATTATGTTCACTGCAATAACACAGGCGAGGAAAACTGCAATTACTGCGGCAAAAAGCCAGCCCCTTGCAAACTTTCTTGAATGTAAAATCTCTTTAATTTTTGACTGCTTTTTTTCTTCTGATTTATTATCCTTTTCCTCTGTTTCGGCAGATATGTCCTCAGAAACAGCCATATTTTCTAAATCCTTTTCAATTTCTGAAGCAAGGAAATCTTCTTTTCTGTTATTAGCCATTATAATACCTCCTTAGCTCCAGCGTCTTTTTTCAAGTACCCTAAGTGTCAAAAAGCTAAACAGCGCAATAACGGAAAGGAAAAATACCATATCCGATACGCTTAGGATACCTGTTGTAAAGTTTTGATAGTGTCCTACAAATGACAGGCTTGAAATTGCAGTTGAAATCCAAGTTACGGAAACAAGGGCTGCAATGCTGTCGATAAAGAAAATTACAAGACCTGCGCAAACTCCCACAATGGCAGAGATAATCATACTTTCTGTCAAGGAGGAGATGAAGATGTTAATTGCAATCATTGTGGCACCAAGTAGGATTGTTCCCAAAAGGTTTCCGATGAATACAGACCAGTCAGGTGCGCTGTAAAAGGAAAGTGTAAAGGCAAAGAGAACATAGATTGCCATACAGCACAGGAACATAACAAGGGAGCCTAAGAACTTACCAATAACAATTTCGCCCAGTCCCAACGGAGAGGTAAGAAGCGCCTGGTCAGTCTTTTGCTTTTTCTCCTCCGAAAGGCTCTTCATTGTGATAATGGGTATAACAAGGACTGTAATCATAAACATATTTGAAAATACAGTTGCCATATCCTTGCTGTCCATTCTGAAACAGTAGTAGTAGAAAAACAGTCCGGCAAAGAAGTAATAAACAGCCAGAACAACATATCCCACAGCAGATGTGAAGAATGAGCCAAGCTCTTTTTTAAGTATTGCTGTCATTATCTTTTGCCCCCCTTAATTGCATTTTGTGATGTCAGCCTCAGGTATGCCTCTTCAAGGCTCATACCGCCCTCATTCATAGAGAGAATAGGCATATTATTTTTAGCCATAACATTAAACACACCCTTGCGAATGTCTGTTCCGCTTTCGTGTTCAACTGTGTAAACATTGCAGTTATCGGCATTTTGTCTTTCCACGCTGACCTTTGTAACACCGCTTACAGTATTTATTGCAGAGGTTACGGCAGAGGTACTGCCCTCAACCTCAACTGTAAGCGTTGACTTGCCTGTTATTGCAGAGGAAAGCTCACTAACCTTTGTATCGGCAACAATTTCGCCGTTGCAAATAACAATAACCCTGTCGCAAATTGCGGAAATTTCAGAGAGAATGTGGGAAGAAAAGATAACTGTGTGCTTCTTTCCCAGACCCTTAATAAGTGTTCTGAATTCCCTTATCTGGGACGGGTCAAGACCAACGGTAGGCTCGTCCAAAATAAGCACAGGAGGATTTCCCAAAAGTGCCTGTGCAAGACCAACCCTTTGACGGTAGCCCTTTGACAAATTGCGAATAATTCTGTTTTGATGGTCGCTTAACTTTGTAACGGAAAGCACCTCGTCAATATGAGCCTTCTTCGGCAGCTTTACCTTTTTGATAGAGAACATAAACTCGAGGTATTTCCTTACGGTCATATCCATATAAAGTGGAGGTAATTCAGGCAGATAGCCTATCTGTGACTTTGCCTCCTTTGGATTTTTCAAAATTTCTGCATCATTAATGGTAACTGTGCCCCGAGTGGAGGATATGTAGCCGGTGATAATGTTCATTGTGGTACTTTTTCCTGCACCGTTAGGGCCAAGGAAGCCGAGTATTTCGCCGTCATTAACGGTAAAGCTAACATTGTTTACCGCCTTGATGTCGCCATACTGCTTCACAAGGTTCTTGACCTCAACCATTTTGTCAACTCCTTTTTCTTATAATATAAATTACAGATTTACTCCATAATAATTTTAACAGATACAAAACTTTTTACAAGGACATCAGGTGAAATGTCACTTTTTATTCATAAAGTTTCAATATGTTGTCACAAAGATATATTATTTCTCGTGATTTAATACAAAAAAACCTATTGCTTTTTATGACATTTGCCGAGTAGGGCTTTGTACCAATTTAGTTACTGACAGGCTCCAACGGATTAGTCCTCCCTTGCTAAGGGAAATGCTGGTGAAACAAAGGCTCCCTGTCATTCTGAGGAAGTGAATGTGGTATAATGTTTTTGGAAGGAAGTCAAATGACAAAAAGACAAAGAAAGGAAGCCAAAAACAATGCCAAAAGGACAGAGAAAAGATTACAGTAAAGAATTTAAATTAAGTGCAGTTCACTTGATGAAAAGCAAAC
>JAQXVY010000031.1 GCA_029225165.1 Oscillospiraceae bacterium | reverse complement strand
TAAGCTTAACACCTGTGCTGTCATATGTTACATAACCCTGGAAATCTTCCCACTTTTCGTCAGAGCTTACATAGTAGTTAACAGTTACCTTGTCGCCTACATTAACAGGCTGACCGTTGAATGTTGATTTGCCGACAGGCTTTGTAGGCTCATCCTCGGTTGCTGTTGTTTCTGTTACAGTTGTTGGAGCTACAGTTTTTGTTTCCGATGCAGTTGTCGGGGCTACTGTGTTGTTTGTGGTTTCTGCCGGAACAGTGCCCTGTGAATTAACTAATGTTTCATATCGGCAGGTGATTCTGTTATTGTCGTATATACCGCTGCTTTCGGATACAATAATTTTGGAATTGATATCATCTATTCTCTGCCATATATTTGCAACATTGTAGTCGCCCTCTTTGAGAACTGTAAATTCTGCTGAGAGGAAAACCTTTTCGGTTGTAAAATCATACGGATCGGCGTATGAAGTACCGTTGTAGCGTATATAATCAGGATTCTTTGTGCTGTACATAACACCTGTTTTTGTGTTAGGCATACTGAATTTATCAAGCTTAACACCTGTGCTGTCATATGTTACATAACCCTGGAAGTCTTCCCACTTTTCGTCAGAGCTTACATAGTAGTTAACAGTTACCTTGTCGCCTACATTAACAGGCTGACCGTTGAATGTTGATTTACCAACAGGCTTTGTTTCTTCTGTTTCAGTTACTTTTGTTTCCTCTGTTACTGTGGTTGAAACTACAGTTTTTGTTTCTGTTGCAGTTGTTGGGGCTACAGTTTTTGTTTCCGATGCTGTTGTTGAAGATACTGTGTTGTTTGTGGTTTCTGTTGGAACAGTACCCTCTGAATTAACTAATGTTTCATATCGGCAGGTAATTCTGTTTCCTTCGTATATTTCGCTACTTTCGGATACAATAATTTTGGAATTGATATCATCTATTCTCTGCCAACGGTTTGCAACATTGTAGTCGCCCTCTTCAAAAACCGTAAATTCTGCTGTGAAGAATACTTTTTCGGTTGTAAAATCATATGGATTGGTGTATGAAGTACCATTGTAGCGTATATAGCCGAGATTTGCTGTGTTGTACATAACACCTATTTCTGTATTCGGCATAGTGAATTTATTAAGCTTAACACCTGTGCTGTCATATGTTACATAACCCTGGAAATCTTCCCACTTTTCGTCAGAGCTTACATAGTAGTTAACAGTTACCTTGTCGCCTACATTAACAGGCTGACCGTTAAATGTTGTTTCGCCGTCAGGCTTTGTTTCCTCTGTTACAGTTGCTTTTGTTCCTGTTACAGTTGTTGGGGATAATGTATTGTTCTTAGTTTCTGTTATTTCTGACGGTATTGTATCTTTTGGTGGCTCTGTTGTTTCCGGTACTGTATCTCTTCTAATTGTTGTAGTATACTCTGTTGTTGCTTCAGTAGTAGATTCCTGAGTCAAAGTAGGGACTACTTCTAATCGGCAGGACAATCTGCTGTCATCAACAATAACACCATCATTAACAATAGCATCATAATTTGTGTCACTTATTATGTCCCAGTTGTTTTCTATATTATATTCACCGTTACCGGTTACCGTAAAGGATGCTGTAAAGAAAACTTTTTCGGTTGTGAAGTCGTATGGATTACTAATGGAAGAACCTGAGTAATAAATGGTTCCCGGTATCTCTGTGTTATACATAACACCTGTATTTGTGTTAGGAATACTAAAGTCTTCAAGCATTAGACCCATTTTGTCATATGTCACAGAACCCTGAAAATTAACCCAATCGGAATCTGAACTTGCATAATAGGTCACTCTTAATTTGTCGCCTATGCTGAAAAATTTGCCGTTGACGATACTCGGTGATGCTTCCACACTATCCGCCGAGGCTACTGTCAAGGTTGACATAGTAGAAAGCATTAATAATGCTAATACTAAGGATATTATTCGTTTCATAAATATACCTCCATATTTTTAATTTGTAGTTCCAATTAATCCCCAAACAAAAACTACATATTTTCTTCCGTACATTCTGCTTCAATCAGCGGTTAGATTATAAAAATAAATATATGCTCTTTCTCTGAAAACCACCAAAAGAAACAATTTACTGATTTTATTTTATATCAGACTTACAATAATGTCAACAAATAATTTTAACTTTTATATAAAAATTTATATACAAACTATAGTCATCCCAAAATTTTACACAAAATTCATCTAAAAATTGGATTAGTGGATAAAAGCCGGTAAAAAACTAAAAATCGGGATATAAAATTTTACAAATTCCATAAAGCAACACTTTTCCCCACAGGATAACGGAGGCAATTATTTTGTTAAGGAAATATAGAATAAATATGCGATAAATATGTTTATTATATTTAATCCCATATTATCTAATAATTTTATTGGAATTTCATAAAAAATCAAAAAAACATTGATAACACCTTGATTTTGTGGTATATTTCTGTTTGTGGGAATATATTCCTGCGGGAAAAGGCACTCAAAAGGAGATTATGAAATGGACATTAATACTATATATAATGTATGGTGCGAAAAAGCCACCGAAGATAAAGACCTTATTGAGGAACTAAAATCAATTAAAGGCAACGAAGAAGAAATTTACGAAAAGTTTTATAAAAATCTGGAATTTGGTACAGCAGGACTAAGAGGTATTATCGGTGCCGGAACAAACAGAATGAACATCTATGTTGTTCGTCAGGCAACACAAGGTCTTGCAAACTATGTTAAGAACACCTATGGCGGTGGTGCTGTTGCAATTAGCCACGACAGCAGAATTAAGGCTGACCTGTTTATGAATGAGGCTGCAAAGGTGCTTGCTGCAAACGGCATTAAGGCTTACATTACAAGTGAGCTTCAGCCAACACCTGTACTTTCATTTATGGTTAGAGAGTTAAAATGTCAGGCAGGTATTATGATTACTGCATCTCACAACCCTGCTAAGTACAACGGCTACAAGGCTTACGGCTCTGACGGATGTCAGATGACCGACAAGGCTGCCGGTCTTGTTTATGACGAAATTCAAAAGCTTGATATTTTTGAAGATGTTAAAACAATGGACCTTGACGAGGCTTTAAACAGTGGTCTTGTTGAATATGTAGGCGACGAATTATATGACAGATACATTGCAAATGTAAAGGAACAGCAGGTTAACGAGGGACTTTGCGCCGACTCCGGTCTTAAGGTTGTTTACACTCCTCTTAACGGAACAGGCAACAAGCTTGTAAGGAGAGTTCTTGACGAAATCGGTATTAAGGATGTTACTATTGTTCCCGAACAGGAACTTCCTGACGGAAACTTCACAACCTGTCCGTATCCTAACCCTGAAATTAAGGAAGCTTTACAGCTTGGTCTTGATATGTGCGAAAAGGTTAAGCCTGACCTACTTCTTGCAACTGACCCTGACGCTGACAGAGTTGGTATTGCTGTTCCCGAAAACGGAACATACAGACTCATAACAGGTAACGAAACAGGCATTATGCTGACAAACTACCTCCTTAGCGTTAGAAAAGAAAAGGGTACTTTGCCTGATAACCCTATTGTTGTAAGGACTATTGTTACTTCCCTACTCATTGATAAAATCTGCGAAAAGTATAACTGTGAGCTTAAAAAGGTTCTCACAGGCTTTAAGTATATTGGTGAAGTTATCCTTAAGCTTGAGGAAAAGAATGAAAAGGAAAGATTTGTCTTTGGTTTTGAGGAGAGCTACGGTTACCTTTCCGGTACTTATGTTAGGGATAAGGACGCTGTTGTTGCATCTATGCTTATTTGCGAAATGGCCGCATATTACAGAAAGCAGGGCAAGACTCTTGCAAATGTAATTGATGAGATTTACAAGGAATACGGTTACTACAGAAACACTACTCTTTCCTTTGAATTTGACGGTGCCAGCGGAATGAAGAAGATGCAGGAAATTATGAGCAACCTTCGTGAAAACCCGCTTAAGACAATTAACGGTCACGATGTAAAGACTGTTTATGATTACCTTGAGAGTGAAGAAAAGGATGTTGAAACAGGTAAGATTACTCCTATTGACCTTCCAAAGTCAAATGTACTTCACTTCTGCCTTGGCGGTGACGCTGTTATTGTACGACCAAGCGGTACCGAGCCAAAGATTAAGCTGTACATCACTTCTATCGGCAAAACAGAGCAAGAGTCCATTGAAATCGCCGACAAAATGGCTGAGGATGTTAAAAAACAGCTTGGTATCTAGTTGCAATTTAAACTGAATATATTTAAACTAAATATTTAACCCAACGGCTGTGGCAAATTGCTGAAATTTGTCACAGCTTATTTTTTATATAAAAATTTCACTGTCCCATTTATGGTATTGACATTAAAGAACAAATGTTCTATGATATATTTACAAACAAATGTTCTATGATTTATCTGTTATAAATAGGGAGTGATTTTGTGAGGACTATATTACACAGCGACTGCAACGGATTTTACGCAAGTGTAGAGTCTTTGCTCCACCCTGAATTAAGAGGAAAGCCTTTGGCTGTTGCCGGTGATGCCGAAAACAGACACGGTATAATCCTTGCAAAAAACGAAGAGGCAAAGAAATTTTTTGTAAAAACAGGGGAAGCAATCTGGCAGGCTAAGAATAAATGTCCCGAGCTTGTGGTTATTGAGCCTCATTTTGACCAATATATGCGGTTTTCAAAGCTTGCAAAGGGAATATATGCAGAATATACCGACAGAGTTGAGTCCTTTGGTCTTGACGAGGCTTGGCTTGATGTTACCGGCAACGGACAAAGGGGGTACGAGATAGCAAAGGAGATAAACGCAAGGGTTAAAGAGGAGCTTGGAATAACCGTCAGCATAGGAGTAAGCTTTAACAAAATATTTGCAAAGCTGGGAAGCGACTACAAAAAGCCTGACGCAATTACAAAAATTGACTTTGACGGTGAGGACGGTTTCAAAAATAAGGTGTGGCCTCTCCCCTGCGGTGACCTTTTGTATGTGGGAAAGGCGACTGAGAAAAAACTCCACACAATGGGTATTTACACCATAGGTGACATCGCTTTGACAAGTCCTGAAATACTAAAGAGCAACCTTGGAAAATGGGGAGAAATTTTGCACACCTTTGCAAACGGTATGGACTCCTCACCTGTTGCACAGTTCGACAAGCACCCTGATGTTAAATCAATAGGCAACTCCACCACCACACCAAGGGACTTGAAGGATTATTCGGATGTTAAAATGATTGTACAGATACTTTCCGACAGCGTTGCAAGGAGAATGAGAGAGCTTGGCTTTAAGGCTGGAGTTGTGACTATCACTGTAAGGGATAATCAGCTTTTTTCCTTTACAAGACAGGGGCAGTTAAACCCCTTTAGCAACCACACAAGGGATATTCGTAACAAGGCTTTGGAACTTTTCAGGAAAAATTACAATTTCAAAAAGCCTATTCGCTCCCTTGGTGTATCGGTGAGCAAGCTTGTAGCCGACAGCGTACCTTGTCAGCTCTCATTTTTTCAGGACTGTGACAGGGATATAAAGGAAGAAAACCTTGACAGAACACTTGATTCCCTGAAAAACAGGTTTGGAAATTATGTTGTAAGACCGGCTTTCCTGATAAAGGACAAAAAGTTATCCTTGCTTAACCCAAAGGACGACCATATTATACACCCTGTTGGATTTTTTTAGTGGAGGTTTATATGAAGGAATATGTTAGTGTAACCGCAAAATTTGACCAAGACGGAAGTCTGCTACCTCTGATAATCAACTGGGAGGACGGCAGAAAATTTGAGATAGACAAAATAACCGACATTCGCTTTGCAAGTTCCCTGAAAAGCGGTGGTGCCGGAGTGAGATACACCTGCCAAATTTTAAACCACACAAGATACCTCTACCTTGAGGGCAACAGATGGTTTATCGAAAAATAAACCCCAATGCAGTTTTAGCTACTGCATTGGGGGCTTGTTTTTAATACTATTTAATTCGTTTCAATTAATTGAAGTAAACCTGATAACCGTCAACCTCGATAATAACTGCAACAGGGTTGCCTGCGTCATCGAAGTTTACTGTTCCGGAATATCCGTCCATACCTAAGTAGTTTCCGTCAACTGAATATGAGCCTGAGGAATTTGCAACACTTCCCACAGCAAGGCTGTATGAGCCGTCACTTGTAAAGGATACAGATGCGTCCCCGCCTAATACTGAATTGAAGTCGTCTGACACAACCTCACCGTCAGGAGTTATGCACTTGTAAGGTGCAAAGGATGCGTCAAACAGATTTGCTATTGTGGGCTTTTCTGTTGTTGGAGGAATTGTAGTTTCCTCGGTTGTTTCAGAGGTAAGCTCTGTTGTTTCTTCGGCTGTTGTTTCAATGTAGGATGTATCCTCATAAGATGTATTTTCCTGTGAAGTGGATACTGCTGTTTCTGATGTAGACTCTGTTGTTGTAGATGTATCAACAGGTGAATTGCTGTTTGAAAATCCCTTTGCCAAAAGAATTACAACAACAATGACAATAGCAACAGCACCGCAGGCAACACCTATTACAACCGGCTTTTTGCTCTTTTTAGGTGGTTTTTTATGATTAACAGGTCTTTTGTTCATATTTCTGTCAGTCCTTTCCGGTATTTCGTTAAAATTGTCAAAATCGTCGTTATATGATGTAACGCCCTGCTTTTGGGAGTGGGAATTTATATCGAAATCGTCATTATAGGCGGAGGAACTTCTTAAATCAATCTTTTGAGTTGCAAAGGTGTTTATATCCTCAATAGGGTCGTCGCTGAAAAAATCCCTTTCGTCATCATTAAGACCTTTGTCGTTTAGCTTGTCTTTTATGTTAAAAACTCTGGTTTTGTCGTCATCATAAGGGGGTTTTCTGTTGTCACTCATTGTTATTCTCCTTTTCTTCTTCCTTGTCCTTTAACATTTCAAGTATTGTAGTTCTTTTTATCATCTTACCGTTGTGGAAAATGTACTCCTCACGGCTGTTTTTTACCTTTTCAATATCAATATTTTCAAGGTCGTCCTTTGTTTCGTTGCGTAGCTTGGCAAGTTTTTCCTCTGTACTCTTAATATCGTGTACTTCATCTCCCCTGCCTGTAACCATCATCATCATTGTGTCCTGTATGAAAAAGCCTGTAACAAGGGAATATGACGCAGGGTAGACAGCAATAAGCATTACTGCTGTTATGACGATAACTGCCACTTCGTTTCCTGCACTAAAAATAAGAGGTGTGGCACATATTGCTGTGAAAATCAGTACTGAAAAAAGTGTTACAAAGTTTACCTTTAGTTCGCCTAACGCCATTAGTGCGCTGTTTTTGTAGATATTCTTTAGTGACAGGTCAAAGGTGACGGTCATTAGCGGAACATAGTAGAATGTAAACATAAGCCACAGGGCAATTAGTATCATTGTAATCAGCAACACATACATAATTCCCCCCAACGCCACAGCCATTCGGCTGTAAAATGTAAAGGAAAAAATACCTATTGTTAAAATGAAATATAGAATTATGCTGTGGACTAAGAACTTTTTGTAGTTATCAGCAATTCCGCCGAAAAAACTTTCCGTAACCTTTACATCCTCACCTCTGCCTAAATTCCTTGTAACAAGGGTTACTCCTGCGTAAAGAGGATAGCAAATTACAACTGTAAGCATTGAAATTGCCAATGATGGAATTTGACCTAAAGGTTTTGTGAGAAAATACAAAATAACTCCAACAGCCACAGTAGGTACTGCAAAAAGGAGATTTGTAAAAATTATTTTGTAAAACTTTCTGAAATAGATTGAAACTAAATTTTCAAATGTAAACTTTTTTCTTTCCGTTGCCATAAAAATTCCTTATCTGATTAATACTTGATGCTATATGTTAAAGCCGGGGTAAATTGCGAAAAACAGCACTGTATCTACTACTGCTGACAGCATAGCCATAAAAAGATATGTACCCGACCGCATAACAAATTCCTTGATGTTAAGCACATTGTTCTGCCTTTTTATTATCACCTTAAAGACCTGAGAAGAGAATAGAAAGCTCTGTTCCCCCTGTAAAGAGATTGATGCAGACAGAATGAAAAATCCCGGTACTACTGCAAGTATAAAGAACGCAAAGCCTCTGCCTCCACCCTGATAGCAAAGCTGTGTTAGAGTAAGCCCTGCTCCAAAGCCTCTGAAGCCTGTAATAAGGGGTGTTACTGCGTTGCCCCAAGGGCAAAATGCCAGGAAAAACACAGTTATAAAAAACAGAAACATTGGTGCAAAATTACTGCTGAAAAGACCGATAAAGTCCAGTGCTTTTCTTGTGTCAAAGTCCGTTGGAAACAAAAAGTCAAAGGACTGCCTAAAACTTTCATTGTTATGAGTTCCTGCGTAAATTCCCACAGCAAAGCCGATTAGAATTGAAAGCAGAAACATTGTGAACAGTCCGTACCTTTTGAAAAAGTAGGAAATATCCTTTCTTCTGCTGTAAAAACTCTTTGGTGACCTGACTTTTAAAACTATTCCTTTCATATTTACCTCCACAAGGTTGTCCTTATAAGAGATAATATGATAGGTAACAGAAAAATATGAATATAATTACTTTCCAAGCTCCTCTGCCCTGCGTGTACAGGATGCCATTGCTGACTTTATACCCTCATAGAATTTGTATTCTTCAAGAGTGCTTAATGCCGCTATTGTAGTTCCTCCGGGGGAAGAAACCTTTTTGATTAATGTATCGGGGCTGTCCCCGCTGTCCCTAAGCATTGCGGCACTTCCCTCAAGGGTTGCCACAACAAGGTTAAGGGCATTTTCGTATGGAATACCACATTCCTGTGCGTAGTCTGCCATTGCCTTTGCAAATAGGTAAATGTAGGCAGGACTGCTGCCGTTGACTGCAATAATCTCATTCATATGCTCCTCGCCGAAAACTTCAACAGTTCCGTTAAGGGCGAACATATCCTTTACTATTTCAAAATCCTCTTGTGTGATGTTTTGTGAGGGACACAGGGCTGTTGCACCCTTACCCAGCAGTAAAGGTGTATTTGGCATAACCCTGACCACCTTGCAGTCACAGTTAAGGGTGGTTTGAACATAGGATATTGAAACTCCTGCGGCTATGGAAACAAAGATTTTACTGTTATCCACATCATCCTTTATTCCCAAAAGCACCTCCTCATAGTTTTGAGGCTTTACTGCAAGGAAAATAATATCGCTGTTTTTAACCACTTCATTACTATTTGCAAAGGTGTTTATTCCTTTTTCAGCCATTAAATCAAGCTGTTGCTTACTAATGTCAAACACATTAATTTTGTTTGCAGGGGCAACGCCGTTCTTTAAAAGACCGTTTATTATTGCTGTTGCCATATTGCCTGCACCGATAAAACCTACTGTTTTCTCCATTTTCTCTTCTCTCCTTTAATGAAACACTGATTAAATAGCGTTTAGCGGGATTTATTCAGTGTTTCCTTTAACATTAACATCCAAAGGACGGATTGTGCCATACACAATTATAGTCAAAATTATTTTTATTCTTTTCTCCGTCACGAACATAATCTCCGTGATAGAAAATCTCACATTCATCTATTCTGCGGTAGAGAAGTCCATAGTAGCACACTCCGCCGGCGTGATGATAACAGAATATATTTTCAACAAAATCCTGCTTTATTGTGTTACTTAAATCCCTTGTACCTGCTGTACTAAAGGATGTTACAGTTAGTGCCTTGTAGGAAATGTATCCCTCTTTACCTTTGGAATCCTTTACCTTGTACCAGGATTTGTTGTAAAGTTTAGCAGAAAGCAAGGTAACACTTGCATTTTTGCTTAGATTTTTAACCACTCCATAGGATGAACCTGCACCCTTTCGCAATGCACATTTTATATTTACTTTACCCTTTGTCAGGTTTTTTCCCGATGAAGGGTGGGTATTGAAGAATAAATTTTTAATGTCGCTGTCGTTGGTTAAAATACCTGTTCCGCAGTTATAAACAAGGCTTACAATGGCGTCGAACTGTTGCTGATTAAACTTGATTTTGTTGTCAAGGAGAAATCTGTTTGTCTTGGAAACATAACCGTCAGTTTCCACAGACTCAACAAGATAAGCCATAGCCTCATCTTTAGTCATACCGTTGTAGAAGGTTTCTCCTGCATAAATTACTCTGCCGTAGCCAACGGTCAAACAAGGGAAGTTTGTCAGCGGGTCGTAGATTGCATTTGACAGAAAGCCCTCGTAATTTGAAATAAAGTTGATAATATCATTACTTGCGTGTCGTTCCTCACAGGAGGTTGTTGTGTTGCTGTCCACCTTTGTTACGAATGCCTTGCCGTAACTGCCGTTGCTCTTTGACCACTTTCTGTTATACTGTGAATATGCAACAACTGAATATTTGCCTGAAATTGTTAGTTTTTTACTGCCTTTCCAAACATATGTATCGCCTTTGGCTGTTTTTGAGGAGGCAACAACAGTATATTTTGTTTTTCCTGTGGTGATTACAAATTTAACACCTGTTCGCAATTTATCCGTAATTGCAACGAATGTAACCTTGCTGTTCTTTGGTGCTGAATTTGGGTTTGCGTATGTAAAACGAACTGCCTCTCTGCCCTTTACTGTTACAAGACAGGTTGCCCAGCCTGACGAGGTTTTGGCATATATTACAGCCTTACCAGCCTTTTTGCAAAGCACAAGACCGTCCTTTACTGTTGCAACGCTTGTGTCTGAGCTTGACCACTTTACTCCTGATGTAGAGGATGTAAGGTAGATTGTCTTTGCCCTGTTTGCTGTATAGGTTTTGTTGGAAATATTCACCCTACTCGGCATATTCACAACCTTTAGTGTACAGGAAACAGTCTTTTTGCTGATTTTAGCTTTGATAGTTGTTGTTCCTGTTTCTTTACCGTAAATTATACCCTCGGATGTTATGGACGCAACATTTGTGTTTGAAGATGACCACTTAATGGTTTCCTTAGTTGTATTGGTTGCAGGAATTTGATAATAACAGTCCTTGTACATTTTTGCGGAAGAATATTTTAAACTTAAGGGTGCTGTTGTAGAAATTGTAGGGTTAGTTGGTGTAGGAGCTTGTACAGTTGATGGAATTGAGAACATCATATAGGCATATGAGTTGGATATATATCCTGTTTTTCCGCTGTAAGACACCTTAAACCAATCAAGGTTGCTGTTGTCTACGGCACTTACTGTTGTACCCTTTGGAATGGTGGTAAGAACAGAATATGATGTACCGGCACCACTCCTTAAATTTACATCGTCAAGTGTTTTGCTCTTCATTATAATTGATGAGCCTGAGGCTTTATTTATGCACTTGGTTGGAACATAACCCTCTGTTCCTGTGCTGTCCTTAGCCTTTGCCCAGTAGCCCTTACTGCTTTGGGTTATGTAAAGGGCAGTACCCTTTTTGATGCTTTTTACTACATCACAGGAAGCACCTGCACCTTTTCGCATATAGAAGGTTCTGTTTGCTGTCACCTTGTATTTGTTGCTAAAGGAGGCTGAAGTTGAAGAAACAGGGGAGGTTGCAGAGGTTGGTTCAGTTTCTGTAAGCTCAGCCGCCGAGACAGAGAGATAATCAAGGTTAATAAGTACTGTTGACAGCAGAATTGTTATGGTCATTATCAGGGAAAATAACCGTATGATTGATATTTTTAAGTTCATAGGAATCACCGTGTTAAAAAGTTACTTGAAAAAAATTTTCCTGTACTTTTGTAAGTATTGAGCCACAACCACATTAATTGCAAAATCATAAATCAAAAAGACAAAATTTCCTGCAATTAAGAATACAAGAGGAATGTTCACCCCAAATAGCTGAAAAGCGTCAGCCGGCAGACCGAACACAAAAAGCATAAGGAAATATACAGACACAGCGGCTGCGTTGAAAACGGCAAACTTAATTATGTACTGTATAATTTTGCTTTTTATTCTTTCGATAAAGCTTTTCACAACAGGGTAATATCCAAAGAGCAGTAAGAAGAAAAGCGACGCCTCTTTATCCGCAACAAAGAGTATGGACATTATGGATATTACACCGTATACAAGCATAGACCATCTGAAACCAAATTCAAGATAGATTACAATCAGCATCATACCCGCTACAACAGGAAAAGCGTATGTTCCAAAGGGAAAAACTCCTGTCAGCATCATCAAAACCAGTGCCATTGCGGAGAAAAGTCCACCAACAGCAACCTTTATCGCATTACCCCGTTTCATCAGCAACCGTGACCGCAACAGTTACAGCACATATCTGCGCACATAATACCGGCGCAAACATCACAACAACTGCATCCATACTGCTGATTTGGTTGGTTGTACCCTGCCCCTGCACCGTACTGACGGTTACGCATCATATTGTTGTAGGCGGCATTGTATTCGGGGTTTGAGGGGTCCATCTGCACTGCTCTTTGAATAAACTGAAATGCCTGTTCACTCCAGCCCTTTCTTGATGCACACATACCCTTGAGGAAATACCACTCGGCAGTCTTTTGACTTTCTGCCATAGAGTCCAGTATGCGTTCAGCCTCAGCAATATTGTTTGCCATAATAAATGAACGAACCCTTTGGAAAACAGGGTTAGAGGATGAACCTGCACCGGAATATCCGTTATTTGAGTAGGCGGAGCCTGTATTACCGTTTTTCCTCATTTCAAGAATCATATCGTATGCTTCATTGATTTCTTTCATTTTTTCGTCTGCTACATCCTTTAGAGGGGAATCAGCATAGTTGTCGGGGTGATACTTCTTTGCAAGTGCCCTGTATGCAGACTTTATCTGTTCGTCTGTTGCATTTTCAGGAACACCCAAAACTTCATAAGGATTACTTACCATTTCTCTTTTCCTCCGAAAATAAAACTGCCTTTTGCTTTTCTCCAAGGCCTTTTAGTAATATATTATCTATAATGCCACCGTAAAGGGCGACATCAACAAGATTCCAGGAATTATATGTTTCAGCAAGGGACTGATTAAGCACTTGATTAAAATAGTCCTTAATATTATCCTCTTTGTAGCTTTTAAAGGGATTGAAGTTGCCGTTTTTCAGGTCGTCTTCATAGTCGTCAACGGCATCCATCAGGTATATCCATCTGCCAAGGTGATAGCCGAGATTGCCAAGGATAAGCTTTTCGCTGTCATTTCTTCCCTCTGCCGACAAAATAGTTTTCAGCATATTTGCTGTTGGCTCTGCCCACATATCCAAGTGGCAATCAGGGTTACTTTCTGCCTTTGATTGTTCAAGTGACATATCCTCAACAGCCTTGTAGATGTAGGGATATTTTTCCTTTGCCTTTTTACTCCACCTTTTAACAATAGGCTTTACAAGGCGAAACAGGAGTTTTTTAATGCCCTTTGAATCGCTGATGTTGTCAACAATCTTGAAGTACACACTTGTAACCGACAATGCACTTGCCTTTGACAAGGACTCTTTTCCCTCTTTTATATAGGTACATTTCTTTAGTGGATTGCACCTGCACATCTTTTTCTCATAACCGGGGCAATCGCCCTTTAGTGCCAAGAGGAAGAGTGCATAAAATGTACAGTCGTAGGAAAGTATTGCCCTTGAAAGCACTCCGTATTCCTTGCCAAGAGCCTTGCAAAGTCCGCAATACACAGCCTTGTACTCGTTAAACTCTCTGACGAGCAATTCGTCCTTGAAAATTGTGACATAACCAAACAAATTGCTCACCTCACACATATAATTAATCCATTTTATTATATCACAAGATTTGACATCTTACAATAGTTATATTTTCCAATGAAAACCGTTAAGACAAAAAGGGGCAAAATATTTTGGTATTATGTTGATTTACATATGATTTACATATATAATGATAGAGATACGATTATTTGATTTTGAGGTATTTATGAACTGCTATGATTTTGATAAAACCATATATGACGGTGACTCCACAAGGGATTTTTACCTGTTTTGCCTGAAAAGGCATAAGGGGATAGTGAAAACATTTCCCTCTCTCATAAAGGCATTTACAAAATTTTATATTTGTAAAAAGGGTGAAAAAACAGAATTTAAGGAGAAAATGTACAGATTTTTGCACTATGTTGATGTTGAAAAAGACATTACAGACTTTTGGAAATCTCACAAAAAGAACATTAAGGATTGGTACTATGAACAGCAAAAGGCTGATGATGTGATAATTTCTGCATCTCCTGAATTTTTGCTAAAGCCGATTTGCAAGGAGTTGGGAATTAAGTACCTTATGGCGTCAAAGGTTGACAAGAATACAGGACTTTATGACGGAATTAACTGTCACGGAAAAGAAAAAGTGAGAAGATTTTACCAGATGTTCCCAAATGGTGAGATTGACAAGTTTTACAGCGACAGTTACAGCGACTCTCCCCTTGCGGAAATTTCTAAGGAGGCATTTTTGGTAAAGGGTGACGAGCTGAAAAAGTGGTGATTTTGTATTAAAAAATAGGCGGTGACAAATGACAAGATTTGTTACCGCCCTTTTTATTTGTGATGATAGTATGATTTTAAGCCATTAATTTCATATAACATATTAGTGTCGATTTAGGCACTACTGCTTTCCTTTCACATTCCTCGACAAGCTCGGAATGACAGGGTATGCTGATTTTACCTCTTGCCCTACTCCTGTGGAATTAGGTTTCTTGCGAACATTCCCAGTACTGACAGGAAAACTATGGGGAGATACAGAACAATGGTAATCATTGCGCCAAAGCCTATATATCCACCTATTGTTGAAAGAATCAAAAATACTGCTATAACTGATGTGAGAACACCGTAGACATTTTTGATATTTCTGCTCTTATCAAAGCAAAACACAAAAAATCCGGCAATAGGAATAATAGCCATAATAATTCCGTATATAGCAAGGTCAAAGGAGCCTACATCAATACTTTTGTAAATAAGTGAAAAACAGCTCATTCCCGCCGCTTTGTTTGTGGCTTTATCTACTACATATGAATATGTTTCCGTCAGGAAAAACACCTGTGCTATGTACAGTGCACAACAGGCTATCCTGAGCTTATTTTCTGTTTTGTTGGGTACTCTCGCCATAGTTTTATACTCCTATAATTTCTAAATTAAATGCGGACGAAAACCGTCCGCATATTTTTTATCCTGCTTTTTTGGAAAGATACTTTTTCTTAGCCTTGTTAAACACATAGTCTGCAAGCTGTTCTCTTGTTTTGTCCCAGTCGGTAATTCTTACCACAGAACCGCAGTGCTCGTAAGAATCGTAAGTCCACAGTTTGTTGGGGTCAGAATCATCTCCTATCGGAATATGGAACTGGTAGATTGGATATTTCAGGATTGAAAGGGCGCTTGTCATCAGAGATGTGATTTCGTTCTCCTTAAAGTTTGTCTGCACCATTGGTCCGATTTTGTTTACAACTGACACAAGGTCAACAAAGGAGGCGTCCTTAAATTCGTTTACAACAGCGTTGATAAGCTTTCTCTGGCGTTCCGTTCTGTCCCAGTCGTCACCGGAGAAAACCTCGGTTGAACTGATTTCGTCACTGCCTCTGTTACGGGCATACCAAAGTGCCTGTTGACCGTTAAGCTTGACCTTTTTGGTCTTTTCTACCTGATTTCCTCTGCTGTCATACACCGGGTTGCCCTTGGAGTCGGTTTTATAAATCGACTCGCAATACTTGTCGGCAATATGCTTACACTTTTGGTTGTTGTAGTCGATCTGGGCATTGATATACCTTGCCTCGGAGCCTGTGATTGGAATTTTAACTCCACCAAGACCGTCAACAACCTCTTTAAATCCGCTGAAATCAACTATTCCGTAACGGTCAATCTTGACGCCGAAGTTACTTTCAATGGTTTTTACAGCCAGTTTTGCTCCGCCAAAGGAATAGGATGCGTTCAGCTTGTTCCAGCCTTCGTAATCATCACCTGACGGAATATACACATAGGTATCTCTTAGGAAAGAAGTCAGCTTTAGCTGTTTGTTCTTAACGTCAATGGAAACAAGAATCATTGAGTCGGAACGACCGGAGTCGGTTTTGCTTTCCTTTTTGTCCTGACCGAACAGGAGAACATTGAGGACATCCTTATTCTCAAGAAGCTTTGAGTCGGTTACAACGCCCTGACCCTTGTCCTTGTCAACCTTGTATTCTTTTTTGTTGCTTTCGTCAGCATCTGCTCCGCCTAAGGATGACATTATAGATGATGCGTAGCAAAGTGCTCCACCTGCTATTGTGAAAATAACAGCCATAATAATGGAAACTATCCTTATTATGTTGTTCTTCCTATTATAGACATTCTTCACAGAGGAACTTGACGAAATATCTACAAAGTCATTATTATTTTTTGATTTATTTGATTGTTTTTGAGCCTTAGTTGCATTTTCTCCACGCTTACCATGATAACTTGCCACTATAATGCTCCTTTCCTATATATATAGTACCGCAATATATTTACATTGTATTATACTATATAATATACGCAATAATAATTCCTTTAAAGAACTATTCGTCAAATTTATATTTTTTTAAACATTTTGTAACCTTTTACTCAAGTTTATCATTTACTCAAGTTTATCAAGAGAGAGATTAAAGGACGGGATAAATTCCTCCATAAACTTGTCAACAACAGGCATTTTCATATCCTCAACCGCTTTAACAAGGGTTTTGTAGGCGTCGGTAAATTCTGTGTTGCCCACCTTTATCTCGTCAATACATTTTGTTATGGCGGAGAGCTTATCCCCTGCTTTTACATATTTCCAAAGCTCTTCTTCCTCCTCTGAATAGTGAAGAATATTCTCATAATACTTTTGAAGATTTTCAGGGAGCATAGACAATAGGCGGTTTTCGGCTATTTCCTCCACCTTTTTGTATGCCTCCTTGATGTCCTTATTAAAGTATTTTACAGGAGTGGGCAAATCACCTGTGATGATTTCGCTTGCATCGTGATACATACCAAGCATAGCGCCTCTTTCGGCATTAAGCTTATCTTCAAACATTTCATTATGCATCAAAATAAGACAATGGGTGAACATTGCAACCTGTAGTGAATGCTCGCTGATGTTCTCATTATTTGTATTGTTCATCAGTCCCCAGCGGTTTATGTACTTCATTCTGTTTACCATTGCAAAGAAATGACTGTTGCTCATTTTTTATTCATCTCCAAAAAAATACAAAATTATAATGCAAAATAACAAAAAATGTGTTATACTGTTGTTGTATTATAACCTATTTTTTAAAAGTAGTAAATGGGTTTTAGATTTTTATGGGAGAATTTTGGATAATTATGAACCTTAGATTGTCTTTTGGAAAAAGTAAATACAACTACGGTTTGATTTCTTTTTTGTTGGGAATCGGTCTTGCGTTAATGCTGTTTGTTCCGTCAATGATTTATAATGAGGGACTGTTCTTATTTTACGGTGACTTTAACGCACAGCAGGTTCCTTTTTATCAGATGATGCACGACTCCATTTTAAACGGAGATACTATGTGGAGCAACACCACCGACCTTGGTGCAAACGTTATCGGAAGTTACAGCTTTTACCTTATGGGAAGTCCTTTCTTTTGGATTACTATGCTGTTCCCGTCAAGCTTTGTTCCCTACTTAATGGCACCACTGCTAATACTTAAATTTGCTTTTGCGTCCCTATTTGCCTATTTTTACCTTAAAAGATATGTAAGTCACAAGGGTTTTGCGGTTTTAGGGGGACTTTTGTACGCATTTTCAGGCTTTAGCCTTTACAATGTGTTCTTCAACCATTTTCACGAGGCTATTTTAATTTTCCCTCTTCTCCTTTACGCCATTGACGAATATATGTACAACAAAAGGAAAGGCATTGTGGCTTTGGCTGTGTTTAGTGCCTGTGTGCTGAACTACTACTTCTTTGTAGGTCAGGTAGTTTTTGTTATAATCTACTGGGTGATAAGGGTTACAACAAAAACCTATCCTAAAATTAAGTTTAAGGAGCTTTCACTCCTTGCATTTGAGGTTGTTATAGGATTCTTGATGACCTTTGTTATTTTGTTGCCATCAATTTTGTCGGTAATACAGAACAACCGACTTGACACTTGGCCTGAGGGCTGGAATGCTGTTTTGTATGATGTTAACCAAAGATATGCTCATATTATTGAGTCCTTCTTCTTCCCTCCCGATGTGGCGGCAAGACCTAACTTTACACCTGAAAGCAATTCGGAATGGGCAAGCATAGCCGCTTGGCTTCCCCTTGTTGGAATGACAGGTGTAATTGGATTTTTACAGACAAGGGGCAAGCATTGGCTTAAAAAGCTGATACCGCTGCTATTTGTTGTAGCACTTGTTCCGATATTTAACGCCCTGTTCCAAGGACTAAATATGAACTACTATGCACGGTGGTTCTATATGATAGAGCTTGTTATGGTGCTTGCAACACTTATTGCACTGGAAAACGCAAAGGTGGATTGGCTGAAGGCTACAAGGCTTTCCGCGGGTATTACCGCTGTTATCCTTGTGTTAATCGGTTTTATGCCCTACAAGGAATATTCCAAGGATGGTGGAGAGCCAAAACAGAGCTTTGGTTTGGAAAATTATCCCGAACGATTTTGGATATACGGTGCTATTTCTCTTGTAGGCATTTGTGTTTTTGCATTTATCATCAAGGCTTTTATGCACAACAGGAAAAAGTTTATCAAGGCTATAAGCATAGCGCTGTCACTTGTTATAATTGTATATGGAAACTTTATAATATACATTGGAATTTTGCAGGGCGGTAACAGCAGGGAGTTTATTCAGGACTATGCACTTAACAAGGGTGAAAATCTGAATATTGACGACATTAAGGAAGTCAGAAGTGACTTTTACAACTGTGTTGACAACCTTGGAATGTACTGGCAGATACCCAACATTCAGGCTTTTCACAGCATTGTGCCCGGCTCAATAATGGACTTTTACCCAACCTTTGAGGAAGCCCGTGATGTTGCGTCACGACCGACCACAGAGATTTACCCAATCAGGTCACTGCTTTCTGTAAAATACCTGTTTGACGACCCCACAGATGATGAAGAATTCTGTACTAACAACGAACCTAAAATGCCGGGATGGGAATATTACAACACCGGAAACGGTGTGAATATTTACGAAAACAAGTACTACATTCCTATGGGATTTATGTATGACTCCTTTATTTGCAAAGAGGAATATGATAAAATTCCCACTGAATACAAGGATGAGGCACTGCTAAAGGCTATGGTGCTCAGCCAAAAGCAAATCAAAAAATACAGCTACATTACAAACTATATCGAGGATGAATTTGACCTTTTGAACAACAAAGACACAGAGGATGAATACTCCGGAATTTCCTCTGAATTTGTATATACCACAGACGCATACTACGAGGACTGCAAAAGCAGAAAGAATGATTGTTGCAGTGACTTTAAGTATGTGAACAACGGTTTTACTGCCACTATTGATAATCAGGGCGAGGATAATCTGCTGTTTTTCTCTGTTCCCTACGAGGACGGCTGGAGTGCCTATGTTGACGGTGAAGAGGTTGATATTGAAAAGGTGAACATAAGCTTTATGGCGGTTAAGGTTAAAGGACACCACAAAAGCGAAGTCACCTTTAGGTACAAAACACCGGGACTTGCTGTGGGAACAGCGGTAACTTTTGTTTCATTGGGAATTTTTGTTGCTTATCTTGTAATTTGTTATATAATAAAGAATAGAAATAAGAGTATTAAGAATAGAAATAAGAAAAGACAGGAGGAAGTATAATGTCATTTGGTAAAAACATACTTAAATATAAAGATGAAATGCTAAAGGATTTAAACACACTTATATCCTTTCAGTCAATTTCGGGAGAACATCAGGACGAATGTGAAAAAGCACTGAACTTTATGCTTGAAAAAGCAGAGGAGTTTGGACTTGAAACTAAAAATATAGAGAATATTGCAGGCCACGCACAGCTTGGTGAGGGCGGTGAGCTTTGCGGAGTGCTGACTCACCTTGATGTTGTTCCTGCCGGCAACAACTGGGATACCATTCCATTTGAGCTTACAAGGAAGGACGGAAGACTCTATGGCAGAGGAGTTGCAGACGACAAGGGTTCTGCACTTGTTGCTCTTTACTGCCTAAGAGCATTAAACGAGGCAGGAGTAACAGGCAAAAATACCCTTAGGGCTATCTTCGGAACAGATGAAGAAAAGGGTATGAAGGATATGGAGGTTTATTTTTCAAAGGAAAAAATGCCTTCCTACAGCTTTACTCCCGACAGCGAATACGGTATTTGCCGAAGTGAAAAGGGTATTTTACAAATTGAAATTTATGCAGACACCCACACCGGTACTACACTAAACGAATTTCACGCAGGTAAGGCTGTTAATATTGTTCCCGACACCGCCTATGCTATGGTGGATTGCAGTGAAAATGACGACCATCAGCTTGTTAGATTTGCAGACGCTATGGAAAACAGGTTTGAATTTCACTACACCATAGACGGACTTATGATTATCTCTCATGGTAAAGCAAGTCACGCTTGTGAGCCGAAAAAGGGTGTAAATGCCGCAATGGCCTTGGTGGAGCTTTTGGCATCAAACTTTAACTATGAACAGCTTGGTTCAATTTGCTCCTTCCTTAACTCCTGTATCGGTCTTGAAAATAACGGAAATTCCTTGGGAATTAAAATGCGTGACAGCGTTTCCGGTGAATTAACCGTTAATGTGGGTACAATACACATTGGCGACACCTACGCAACAGCAACAATAGATGTGCGTTATCCTGTTACAATGGACGGAAACGCAATTCTTTACAGAATTACAAAGCGTGCCAAAAACGAGAATTTGAATGTAAAGGTTCTTAGCCACCTAAAGCCACTTAACATTGACGAGGACGCACCGATTATTTCCCTTTTAAGTTCCTCCTACAAGGAGGTTATGGGTGAAGAGCCTGACCTTTATTCCACTGGTGGCGGAACTTATGCAAGGATGCTTGACAACAAGGGTGTTGCATTTGGACCTTTGTTTAAGGACGATTACAGCAATATGCACAACGCCAACGAAAGCCTTGACGAAGAAAAGTTTATGAAACACGCAGAAATTTGCCTTGAGGCAATGTACAGAATGTTTACAGGAAATTTTGAATAATCATTGAGGTAATTATGACTGTTAATGAGGAAAATAACTTTACTGCAAACAGCGTAAATGTTGCGCAGACAATAAAAAGTCAGGCACTATACTACCTTGGGCAAAACAACTGGGGGAACATAACGGCAGGACTGTTTATTATAATTTTGCCTGCAATAGTTTTGTATATGCTGTTTGGGGCTGTCATCTTAACAGCAGGACTTTTGGGTTGTCCTGAAAATATCGTTAGGATATTGGGGATTTCACTTGACTCACTGTATCTCCCAGTCCTTGTGTTTGCCTCCCCCCTTGTAACAGGATTCCTTAGGATGTGCTACAAAATCTGTAAGGAAGAAAACACAGGCTTAGGTGACATTCTGTACTTTTACAGCGGTGGCAGGTTTGGAAAGTGTATGAGCATTAACCTAAACATAATTGTAAGGATAATCGGTTATATTCTGCTCATTGCAATTTTTCCTGTATTTTTGGCTTTGAGCTACAGGATGACAGGTAATATAATTTTGTTTTACGGTTCAATTTTATTTGGGGTTTTTGGGGTGATTGAGTCCTTTTTGTACTGTACAAAGTACACAGTCACTCTGGCTGTTTACTTTGAAGACGAAAGCATTGAAACCGACGATATACTAAAACTTGGCAGAGATTTTCTCAATGAAAAGGGCAAAAGGAAAAGCACAATGTTTCTGCTTATCTCCTTTTCCCCACTTATTCTGCTGTGCTTTTTTATTGTTCCCATTATCTTTGCGGTTCCTTACATCTGCGTTTCGCTGATGAACAACGGTAAGTGGATTACAAATCTTTACATAAAATAGTGGTCATAACTGAAAGGGATAGGACAATGACAGTATCAATATGTATGATTGCACTTAACGAAAGTGCTGTACTGAACGGACTTTTTAGGGATATTTCCGACCAAGATTATCCTCACAGTAAAATTGAGGTTGTGCTTGTGGACGCAATGTCCACTGACAACACAAGGGAAATGATGGAGGATTTTAAAAACACAGACTACGGCTTTATGGATGTTAAAATCGTAGAAAATCCACGAAGAAGTCAGGCTTCAGGCTGGAACGAGGCACTAAAGGTTGCCACAGGTGATATAATAATCAGGGTTGACGCACACGCAAGCATTCCCCGTCAATTTGTTTCAAGGAATGTTTCTCACATAAAAGAGGGTGAAAACATTACTGGTGGAGGACGACCCAACATAGTTGCAGGTGTTTCACCTTGGAAGCTTACGCTTTTGGCGGCTGAGGAATCCCTCTTTGGCTCATCAATAGCATCATACAGACGACAGCCTGTTAAAAAGGAATACATTGACAGTATGTTTCACGCAGCGTACAGGCGTGAGGTTTTTGCAAATGTTGGAGGCTTTAACGAGGACCTTGGCAGAACAGAGGACAACGAAATCCACTATCGCATCAGAAAAGCCGGTTACAGGCTTTGCTGTTGCCCTGACATTATCTCCTATCAAATGACAAGGAATAATTTAAGGGATATGATAAGGCAAAAGTACGGCAACGGAAAGTGGATTGGGCTTACCCTGGGAGTTTGCAAAGAATGTTTAAGCTATTTTCACTTTGTCCCCTTTTTGTTTGTACTGGCACTTTTGGGAAGTTCTATATTCGCCCTGTTTGGCATAAATATATTTTTACTTTTACTGCTGGGACTTTACGGAATGTTTGACCTTGTAAACACAGCAACCTGCTTTATTGTAAGAAAAGTTCAGCCACAGTTTGTTCTTCTTCCTCTGCTGTTCCCTATACTTCACATAGTTTACGGAGTTGGTACAATAGTGGGGCTTATTAAGCTTCCGTTTTGGAAAAAGAGCCTGGGAACTAAAGCGCAACAGCAGATTGACCTTGTGAAAGAGGCTGTTATTAACAACACAAAAAAGTGATGGGTAGGTAAACAAAATGTCACAACCAATTAAGCTTACTAATGAACAGATAAGAGAGCTTCAGCTAAAAGAGTTGGAGTCACTGAGGGTATTTAAGGAATTTTGCCAAAAGAACGACTTGCTGTTTTACTTTTGCGGAGGATGCTGTATAGGCACTTTAAGAGATGAGGGTTTCATCCCTTGGGATGACGATATAGATGTATTTATGCCACGAAACGACTATGAAATACTCCTGAAGGAATGGCCAAAGCAGGTTGGAAACGAGGGTCGTTTCAGACTTCTTAAAACCGACATTGGCACAACCTTTACTGGGAACATTTTTGCAACATTTGTTGACACAAAGTACACCTGCGTTAAGGAAAATCAAGAGCATATTGATGTTCCCCACGGCCTTGTGATGGATATTATGCCACTTGACGGATGCCCTGAAGGAAAATTCAAAAGGTATATGCAACTGTTTAACTGCCTTTTGTACTCCCTGTTTATGAGTGAGGTTGTTCCCGAAAAGCACGGCGGTGCAGTTGCCTTTTTCAGCAAAATACTCCTTGGTATAGTAAGAAGCAGAAAGCTACGCACAAAGATTTGGAAGCACTGCGAAAAGAGAATGACAAGATACCCTATTGAGGAATGTACCTACATAACAGAGCTTTGTGCAGGTCCTCACTATATGATGAACAAATACCCAAAGGAATGCTTTGAAAGTGCAGTGTTTAAGCCCTTTGAGGGGGAACTGTTCCCTATTCCCGTAGGCTATGACAAGTACCTAAAGATTGCTTTTGGGGATTATATGGAGCTTCCTCCTGAGGAAAAAAGAGTGCCGCATCACGACCTTGTTTTCCTTGATCTGAACAAATCCTGCATAAATAATTGAAAAAATTATTCAGATGTGTTATAATACTCTGTATTAACACATCTGATTTTTATTTAAGCGAGGTATTATTATGGTATTTGGTGCAATACTTGCAGGGGGAAGCGGAACAAGAATGCATATCAGCAATATGCCAAAGCAGTTTCTGCCCTTAGATAACAAACCAATCATTATTCATACACTTGAAAAAATGTTAATGTGTTCAAAAATTGATGTAATCTATATTGGCGTTAATCCTGCCTGGCTTGGCTATATGTCCGACCTTCTTGAAAGGTACGACTTGGATATAGACGACAAAATTATACTTGTTCAGGGCGGTAAGAACAGAAACGACACAATATTCAATATTATTAACGATATTGAAAAGAATTTTGGTGAGGACGAGGACAACATCATTGTAACTCACGACGCTGTAAGGCCATTTGTTACACTTAGAATACTCAATGAGAATATTGAAAACGCAATAACCTACGGAGCCTGTGACACCGTTATTCCTGCTGTGGACACCATTGTTATGTCAAAGGATGCGGAACAGATTGACAATATTCCCGACAGGGCTATGATGTATCAGGGGCAAACACCGCAGACCTTTAAAATCGGTTTGTTAAAGTCACTTTACAAGCAGTTAAAGCCATCTGAAAAGAATATTTTGACAGATGCCTGTAAAATTTGCGTTATGAAGGGTGCTCCTGTTAAGCTGGTTAGGGGCAACTCCTCAAACATTAAAATTACAACTATCAGCGACTATAATATTGCTCAAGTAATCGTCGGCGGCAAGATTGTTGAGCTGGAGGAAAATGACAAGTGATTAACTACATTTACCAACTCACCTCTCCCCAATTTTTCTCGGTGAAGTTTGAGGATATTGAGATTAACAAAAAGGTAATAGTAAGACCTCGTTATATGTCTATATGCCACGCAGACCAAAGGTATTATCAGGGCAACCGTGACATCAATGTTATGCGTGAAAAACTGCCAATGGCGCTTATTCACGAGTGCTGTGGCGAGGTTATTATGGATAAGACAGGGCATTTTCAGCCGGGTCAACAGGTGGTTATGATACCAAACCAGCCTGCCCGTGACGAAAACGGTGTTATCCTCGACGACGAAAAGCCTTTGATTTACGAAAACTACCGCAGGGACAGCAAATTTTTAAGCTCAGGTGCTGACGGATTTATGAGGGAATTTGTTGACATTGAGCCGGACAGAGTAATTCCCTTTGAGAATATTCCTTTGCAAACTGCGGCAATTACAGAATTTGTTTCTGTTGCCTGTCACGCCTATTCAAGGCTTAATAAATTGGCTCACAAAAAGAGGGACGCAATCGGAATTTGGGGCGACGGTGCATTGTCCTATGTAATAGCCAATGTTCTCCGCACAAAAATGCCTAAGGCAAAGATATATGTTATCGGTAAAAACCAAAGGAAGCTAAGCAGATTTTCCTTTGTTACAAGGGCTTTCCTCACCTACAACATTCCAAAGGATTTGCAAATCGACCACGCTATTGAGTGTGTGGGCGGTGAAGGTGCTTTGGACGCTATTAACGATATGATTGAGCATACAAGTCCACAGGGTACTTTGATGCTGATGGGTGTTTCGGAAAACAAGGTTGCAATCAACACAAGACTTTTGCTTGAAAAGGGTTTCACAATGGTGGGTTGCTCACGAAGCGGACGAGCTGACTTTGAAGCAGCAATTGCTCTTATGCAGGCACAGAGGTTCCGCAGACGACTGTCCTCTATTATTTACGAGGACGCGCCTGTTAAGAACTTTGACGATATGCACAGAGCATTTGCGGCTGACCTTAACACACCTTTTAAGACGGTTTTTGAATGGAAAGTATAAAAATCATAATGGAACAGTTTATATTAGATAATTGGACTGAAAATGACTATGACAGCATTATTCTTTTTTTGAAGAATAATGCTGATTTAAAATACAGAGATTTTCACAGCAAGCTTGTTCCCACCAAGGATAAGGACTACTTTATCGGAATAAGGATGCCATTTTTAAGGGAGCTTGGAAAATATATTGCAAAGGGAAATTCTCGGAGCTTTCTCCTCTTCCCCAAGGACAATTACTATGAGGAGTCTTTGCTTTACGGAATAGTTCTGGGCAACATAAAAACAAGTGGTTATGAGGACTTTTGCAGTCTTTACGACAGCTTTGTGCCAAGGATAAACAACTGGGCTGTTTGCGACTCTTGTAGCGGAAAAAGCAGAGATTTTAAAAGGTATAAGGAAGAATATTTTTCTTATATAGAAAAATACCTAAATTCCCAAAACCCTTGGGCTATAAGGTACGGAATTATCACAATGTTTCAGTACAAGGGTGACGAAAAGTATTTTGATAAAATTCTGAACAGGCTGAAAAATATTGACAATGAACATTACTATGTTAAAATGGCAAAGGCTTGGCTGACTGCTGAACTCTTTAGTTTTGATAGTGAAAAGGTATTTAATTTTCTAAAAGAGAATTATTATGACAGAGAAACCTTTTTAATGACCTGTTCAAAAATCAGGGACAGTTACAGAGTTACCGATGAATGGAAATGTAAAATTGCAGAATACAAGAAAAACTGCCTTGACAAAATGTAATATAGTGATATAATTTTATTAACAGAATAGTTGTCTTCGGGGCGGGGTGAAATTCCCCACCGGTGGTAAAGTCCACGAGCCTTTTTGGGTTGAATTGGTGAAATTCCAATACCGACGGTATAGTCCGGATGAAAGAGGATACGCATATTTCATATACATATGATTATACGCCTTTTAGGTGTTTACTACGCTCTTTTATTCCCCACAGATTACTGTGGGGATTTTTTTTGACGACTACCTGTAAATTTATTTTAGGAGGTCATATTATTATGGCAAAAACATCATCCGAGCGTATTAAGTCATTGTGCTCAATGGCTATGCTCACAGCAATCGCCATTGCGGCGGACATTCTCATCAGAATCCCTGATATTGGAGGATTCTTAACCTATGAACCAAAGGATGTTATCCTTACAATCGGCGGATTTCTCTTTGGCCCTATTGCCGGTCTTGTTATGGCTGTTGTGGTATGCTTTATTGAAATGGTGACAATCAGCACCACAGGTATTATCGGTTTTCTTATGAATTTCCTTGCGTCCGGTGTATTTATCGGTGTTGCATCAGTTGTTTATTACAAAAAGAAAACCCTTTCAAGGGCTATTATCGGTCTTGTTGCAGGTTCGCTGTGCCTGATGGCTGTAATGCTACTTTGGAACTACATTATGACGCCGATTTTCTTTGGTATGCCAAGAGAGGCTGTTCTCGACTTGTTCCTCCCTTTGCTAATTCCGTTTAACGCAATTAAGGGTGCTTTAAACTCTGCTTTAATTCTTCTCCTTTACAAGGGTGTTGTTACAGCCCTTAGAAAGGCGGGACTTGTGCCAAGAAGAGAAAGCGCTGACAACGAAAACTTCAAGACAAACACAATTATTCTCATTATTGTTTCTGCATTTATCGTTGCAACGCTTATACTTGTTCTCTTGATTTTTGCAGGAATTATATAAATTGAGATTTTTGTTGACAATATCCTGTAAAGTGATATAATAAATTTGTTCACAGAGTAGAAACTGGAGCGTAAAGTGTTCTTCGGACGGGGAGTTGCCGAAGAAACGAAAGGCTTGGTAAAGACTGAATTTATAAATTATTTTGTGATTTGTTCAGTTTTTCCTTACCTGCGGTTACAGTTTCGCATCCCGCTGTTACAGAGTTAAACTATCGACGGGAGCTTTTTGGGCTCCCGTCTTTTTTACTGATTTTTTCTTACAAGTGATAAAATTAGTATTATTTAACGCCTGTAACCTAAAATAAGGAGGTTAAATAATGGATAGTTTTGTGAATTTTTTTAAGAAAATACCGGGGAAATTTGCTTCATCGGCAAAGGAGCTTGGCAAGGTTCAGTCCATTGCAATTATTGCAATGCTACTTGCTCTTAGGGTTATTTTGGGTATGTTCGGCAACTTTGGACTTGCCTTTAACCCTTATGTTAAGATAGGCTTTACATTCCTGCCTATGGCTATAATCGCCTACTACTTCGGACCACTTTGTTCAATGGTAGTTGCCGGTTTAGGTGATGTGCTTTCCTATGTATTTGCACCGCCGGGGGCAAGCTTTACACCGGGCATCACAGCCGGATATATGGTTGAAGGTTTGATTATGGGAATTATCCTTTACAACGAGAAAATCGGTTTTGTAAGAGCCGGTATTTGTCAGGTGTGTGCAACAATTTTCGGCGGTTTGGCTATTAACACATACTTTATCTATATGTTCTACGGTCTTACCTATTTTCAGCTGTTTATGTTCAGAGCATCCCTGCTAATTCCTTGGTCTATCATTCAGGGCTTTATAATTGTATTTATAGTAAAGGCTTTGGACAGGGCGAATGTACTGAAAAGAGTTTCTTAAACAATATTGAACAATATAGATTATTAAAAAAGATGGGACGAAAAATGTCCCATCTTTTTATTTACTCATTTTTTATTTATCCCTTTTAACCATTTTTCCGTTTATGAAAACATAATCGCTTTCGGATTTGTTTGCAACTTCCTTTTCGTATTCCTCAATGACCACAGGCTGTGGCTTTTTGGGGTCAACCGTAAATGAACCAACTGTATCCTGAAGTCCCTTTGCAACAATGCTTATTGAAATGTAGCTGTAAAGCATAGGAAGAATTAGAATTGCCAAAATTCCTGTTACATAGAACCATATTCCCTCAGTAAACATTACACCGACGAAAACTGCAAAAGCAGGAATTGCAACAGAAATCAGTGCAATAATATTCCGAACTATTTTTCCGAAAACAAGTAGAAAGGAATTTTTGTAAATATCCTTGATTTTAAGGTCATAAGTAACTGACATAATGGGTACATAGTGCAACATCATTAACAGGAGTACTGTAAAAACTATATATAATGTAAGCACACCGCCAAAGGTCATATCTGTCTTTGCCAGTGAATAGTAATAAAGTAAAGCAAAAACTGTACAGACAATCAGCATATTCACAAAAAATCCGTGGAGTAGAAAGGCCTTCCAATTTTCTTTGACTGCATTTTTGAAGGTGTCAAATACAGGAACATCCTTCTTTTCCACAGCATATTTCCTTACAACCATTACAAGTCCGGAGTATAGCGGAAATACAGGAATAATTCCAAGACACCATATTATTATATTGTTAAAGCCTGTTGCCCATCCTATCAGTACGGCTATTACCGTAAATACTGCAAGTGGCACAGAGAACAGCAGATTTGCCGTTATCAGCTTTGGGAATTTGGTGAAAAATCTTGCAAAAGCAGAATTTCTGAAACTTTTCATTTTATCAGTCCTTTTATTTTATGATTTTATTTTAACATAAACGGTGGCTGTATTCAATAGCGAGTGGTGTAAAACGCCATAAGAAAACTGCATTTATCACCGAAATTTGGCTTATTAATGGTTTTTTTACAGTGTCGTAATCTGTCAAAAACATTGTGAAATATGTATATAAATAAATAACATGTTGAAAATATTAGATTATTTTTCCAAAAAATATTTACATATACTTATTGCAATTTGTGTATATTTGTGATAATATTAAATTAAATTGATAACAGACCTGCAATGTCTGTTATCGTTATTAGTTCGTTAATAAAAAACGAACAAAATTTTTTATCAAAAAGGAGACTATTATGAAAAAGAAAATCATCAGAAAAGCAGTAGCAACCTCTATGGCTTGTCTAATGGCTGCTTCTTGCATGGCAGGTTTGGCAGGCTGCGGTAGCAGTGAAACCGAAAAAGGTTCTGTTTACTACCTGAACTTTAAGCCTGAACAGGACAAGGCTTGGCAGGAGCTTGCTAAGGTTTACACAAAGGAAACAGGCGTTGATGTAAAGGTTACAACAGCTGCCGAGGGTAAGTACGAAGAAACTCTTACAGCAGAAATGGACAAGGAAACTGCTCCTTCACTCTTCCAGGTAAATGGTCCTGTTGGTCTTGCTAACTGGAACGACGATTGTATTGACCTTGGGGACTCAGATGTTTTCAAGGAACTCACAAACGAAAGCTATGCACTTAAGGATACAGAAGGTACTGTTAAAGGTATTGCTTATGTTATCGAATCCTACGGTATCATCTACAACAAGACATTACTTCAGAAGTATTTTGACTCTGACTTCTCATCAGTTAAGAAGATTGAAGACCTCAACAGCTTTGACAAACTAAAGACTGTTGCTGACGAAATTCAGAAGAATGCTAAGGCTCTCGGCGTTAAGGGTGCTTTCGCATCAACAGGTATGGACGGTTCTTCTGACTGGAGATTCAAAACTCACCTTGCTAACCTCCCAATCTACTATGAGTACAAGGCAGACAACATCACATCTACAGACGCAATCAAGGGCACATTCCTTGACAACTACAAGCAAATCTTTGACCTCTACATCACAGATTCTACCTGTAAGCCAACTGAACTTGCAAGCAAGACAGGTGCAGACGCTGAAACAGAATTCTTTAAGGGCGAATCAGTATTCTTCCAGAACGGTTCTTGGGAATACGGTATCCTTACAGAAAACGGTATGACAGACGATGACCTTGGTATGCTCCCAATTTACATTGGTGCTGAGGGCGAAGAGAATCAGGGACTTTGCACAGGCTCTGAAAACTACTGGGTAGTTAACAAGAACTCAAGTGAAGCTGACCAGAAGGCAACTCTTGACTTTATGAAGTGGTGCGTATCCTCTGACAAGGGTACAAAGGCTATGGCTGACGATATGGGATTTGTAATTCCTTTCAAGAATGCTAAGGAAGCAACAAATGTATTCGTTAAGGCTGACACAGAATACACAGCAGCAGGTAAGGAACCTGTATCCTGGAACTTCACAACAATGCCAAGTGAAGACTGGAAAAACGGTGTAGGTACAGCTCTTACACAGTATGCAGCCGGCACAGGTAAGTGGGACGATGTTGTTAAGGCTTTCGTTGACGGTTGGAAAACTGAGTACGCAAAGGCTAACGGCTAATTAAATTAACCGCTTATGTATTAATCTGTCGGACAGGGGGAGCGACAACGCTCCCCCTTTTTCAAAATATGAAAGGCAAATGTTATGTTTAGAAAACCCAAAAGAAAAATTTATTCACTTATATTTGTACTTCCAACATTTGCAGCCTTTATAATTGGTTTTATATATCCCTTTTTCAGCGGTGTATATCTTTCCTTTTGCAAATTCAGGACAACAAGCAACGCAAAGTTTATAGGACTTGACAACTATGTTAAGGCTTTTGAAAACGAGGGATTTCTCCGTTCGTTCTGGTTTACCGCACTGTTTGTTGTGGTATCAGTTGTGCTTATTAACCTTATTGCTTTCTTTGTTGCTTATGCTCTGACACTGGGCATAAGAGGTTCTAATGTTTTCAGAACTGTATTCTTTATGCCTAACCTCATTGGCGGTATTATCCTTGGTTTTATCTGGCAACAGATTTTCAACGGTGTACTAAAGCACTACGGCACAAACCTTGCCCTTAACTCAACCTTTGGTTTTTGGGGACTGATAATACTGATGTGTTGGCAACAAGCCGGATATATGATGATTATTTACATAGCCGGTTTCCAAAGTGTGCCCAGCGATTTGTATGAGGCTGCCAAAATTGACGGTGCAAATAAAAAGCAGTTACTAAAGAATGTTACAATTCCAATGATGATGCCTTCCATCACCATTTGTACATTCCTTACACTTACAAACTCATTTAAGCTGTTCGACCAAAACCTTGCCCTCACAGGCGGTGCGCCGGGTGTGGTTTCCGAAAGCGGAACAATGATTTATCAAACGGAAATGATGGCGCTTAATATCTACAACACCTTCTATTCCAATGCAAATTCCCGTGGTGTTGGTCAGGCCGAGGCAGTTATCTTCTTCGTTATCGTTGTTGTAATTGCCCTTGCACAGCTTGCAATTACAAGAAAGAGGGAGGTGCAGCAATAATGGCAAAGGTTCAGGCTAAACCAAAGGAAAAGGCACCTAAAAAGAAGCAAACTTTGGGTATGAAAATCCTCACAGTTTTGTTCACGGTTGTTTCAATATTCTATGTAATGCCAATCGTTGTTGTTGTGATGAACTCCTTTAAGACAAATGCCGGCATCAGCACGGAGCTTTTTGCCCTGCCAAATGCTGACACCTTCTACGGCTTTAAAAGCTACATCACAGGTATGTTCTACGGCAACTTTCCATTCTACAAGACCATTCTGTGCAGCTTGTTCATTACAGTCGGCGGTGTTTTCCTAATACTCTTCTGTACATCAATGTGTGCATGGTATCTGTCAAGGTCAAACAGCCTTGTTTGCAAAATCATTTACTATTTCTGCATTTTCTCAATGGTTGTACCTTTCCAGATGGTTATGTTCACACTTTCAAAGACAGCCGATACACTTAACCTGACAACACCTTGGGGTATTTTGATTATCTACCTTGGCTTTGGCGCAGGCTTGGCGGTGTTTATGTTCACAGGCTTTGTCAAGAGTATTCCTGTTGAAATTGAAGAGGCTGCCGATGTTGACGGTGCAGGTCCTATCAGAACATTCTTCAGCGTTGTTCTCCCAATTATGAAACCAACCTTTATTTCAGTTGGTATTCTTGAAACAATGTGGATTTGGAACGACTACCTCCTGCCCTACCTCATCCTTGACAAGGGTAAATACAAGACTATCCCAATACACATTCAGTACCTAAACGGTAGCTACGGTCACACAGACACAAGTGCCATTATGGCTCTTATTGTTCTTTCTATTGTACCAATTGTTATCTTCTACTTTGCTTGTCAGAAGTATATCATTGAGGGCGTTGTTGCCGGTGCTGTTAAGGGTTAAATCCTGTTAATTAAATATTGTACTAAATTAGGGAGTCGTGAAAACGACTCCCTTTTTTTAGGTATGAGGTAATAGTGAAAAAGTATATGTTATTCCGAGCCACAATGCTGTCATTCCCAGCTTGTCGAGGAATCTCCTTCCTTTAACACTTACTTTGTTAGATAGGTAACTTCATTCCCTTAAAATGACATAGTTTATGGTGGCTATCACTGCACCAAAATAATAAGAGGAAGTGCGTTACTCTATCGGAACGATAGAATTTTGCACTTCCTCTTCTTGCTTAGTAAAAACTAAAAACTAAAAACTAAAATCCTTTATCCTCTGTAAATGTTGCCCTTTTTGTTACCGCTGAATTTGCATTTCTTGATTGTAGCTTTACCCTTTGAAAGTGCGATTCCAAACTGGTTACATTTCTTTATTGTGCAACTTTTAATTTTTAGATTGCTGTCTGAGCTATTAGTAGTAATTCCGTGATTTTTTGAAACCTTATCTATTGTACAACCGGTAATACTTGCCTTTGCTCTTTCAAAATACATACCCTGTGATGTTGCATTGGTGATTGTATTTTTGCTGAAACTGCTTTCTTTTGTTCCCTGACAGGTTATACCGTTCCTTTGGGTGGATGTAATGGTGTTAGATGAAATTTTTAGGGAATTTGAATTTGTTATAGTTATTCCGTCGTAACATTTTATTAGCTTGTTGCCTTTTACGGAAGTCCTGTTACTCTTATTCTCTAAAAATATACCGTAACTGCTTTTACCCTTACCGCTACAGCTTATTTTATTTTTTGCAACAGTACTGGCAACTGTTCCAATGCAGGTTATTCCGTCCCTTTTGCTTTTAGTAATGGTATTTGAGGAGATATTTAGAGATTTTGAATTTGTGGTGGTTATTCCGTCAAATCCCTTGCTAATGGTATTATTTGTTACCGAAGTACCATCGCACTTATCCTCTAAAAATATACCGTAATTTTTACTTTCCTTTCCTGTAAAGGTTATTTTATTATCTTTTACGGTACTTTTACTGGTTTCTATACAGGTTATTCCGTCCCTACTGCTTGCAGAAATGGTATTTGATGAGATATTTATAGATTTTGATTTTGTAGTTGTTATTCCGTCAAATCCATTTTTAATGGTATTTCCTGTTACAGATGTACCGTCGCAGTAATCCTCTAAAAATACACCGTAATTTTTACCGTTCTTGCCGGTAAAGTTTATTTTATTATTCTTAACAATGCTGTTTTTTGTTCTTATGAGGGTTATTCCGTTTCTCGAACCTGATTTAAACTTGTTTGAAGATACATTTAGTAAACTTGAGTCTAAAGCTGTTACACCGTCAAAACACTTACTGAAGTAATTACCTGTAACAGTTGTGTTGTAACACTTATTTTTCATAAATATACCGTAGCATTTGCTACCTTTACCGGTGTAATATATTTTATTATTTTTAATATTACAGTTTTTGGCGTCACTTAAAAGCACTGCCGTATATTGGGGAGAATAAATGGTATTATTGCTAAGCGTTACACCGTTAATGCAGTGGTCGCCCTTGATATAGGTGTCACCATAATCCTCCGGAACTTTGTCGCCATACAGAATGATACATTTTGTATCCTTATCTCTTTTTGACTGCTTTATTATGTTTCCTGAAATAACGGAATTATCCTTACTTGTATTAAGCTTTAAATTCCACTCCTTCATAACATAGGAGTTGGAGGCAGATTTATAATTATCCTTGATATTCATAAACAAAATACCTCCGCCACAGGAGTTCATTTTGTTGTTTTTAATTGTGGAATTTCTATAATTTACACAGGACACAGCATAGCTTTTCAGATTTGTAAAGGTGTTGTTATCTATGTGCATATTTGTGAAATACAAACCCTCAACACTGTTGTGAGAGCCAACTCCACGACCAACATTGTTGAATGTACAGCCTGTTACAGTAATGTTTTTAATTTGGTATTTGTCAAAGTAGCCCATCTCTGTTGTTCTTTGAAGGTTTACATCAAGCTGAAGGGCTTCCTCGTGTTCATAGGATGCATCAAGGGAAATGTGGTCTTTAAAGGTACAGTTTTTTACAGTCATTGTATTAACCGCTCCAACCTCTACCATATGACCCTCAACATCTCTTTTGAAGGTACAACCATCGAGAGTAACATTTTGTGCGTGGGCAAGTTTAAAAATGCAAAATCCCATATCAGCCTTTGAGCCGTTACCGTCCCATACTCCCCCTTGGATAGTGATGTTCTTGTAATAATAACCTGAGGAATAACTGCCTAAATCACCAAATCTAAGCATAACCTTTTTGGTGTCCACAGGCATCTCTCTTGTATATACCACTCCCTTATCGGAAACAATCTTTGTGTTTGAATACACACTTAATCCTCTTGAAATGGACATACTCTTTGTAACATGGATTACATATGGATCCTTGGCAGTTGCTACATCTTTTGCTCTGTAAAGTGCTGACTGCAAGGATTCTTCTGTTCCGTCAGAAACAGTTATGTCATAGGTTTCTGCTCCCGAAACACCCTGTACAGTAATGGTACTAAGTGCAAAAATAATGATTAAAACCAAAGAAAACATTTTTTTCATAAAATAACCCCCAATAATTTTAAATATTTTATTTTATAAAGCCTCAGCTTAAAAGCTGAGGCAATTTTTTCATCCAACTGCTGATTTCTATATGCTGTGGGCAAACTGACTCACACCATTTGCAGTCAATACAGGCTGTTGCTTCACCGCCGATTAAGGCTACACTGCCACGGTAGTAATCCTTGGCAACCTCGGGGTCGCTATGGATATACAGCTTGTTAATAGCGTCAAAGTTCCTTGGAATTGCAACGTGTTGGGGACATCTGTTGCACTTGTAACAGCTGTTGCAGTCTATTTTTCTAAGTGCAAAGAAGGTCTGCTGAGCCTTTTTGATCGCCACAACACGCTTACCGCTAAGCATTCCTATTGAAGAAACCTTGGCATAAGACAAGTTTTGATTGATGTTGTCATAGCTTCCCATATCGGACAATACACAGCTTACGCCCTCTTTGTCCCACAGGTACTGCATTGCAATTTCAACAGGCTCTGCACAAATTTCGTCAAACACAACCCTTGTCATTGGAGGGACATTTGCAAGGTAACCGTTGCGAAGTGGCTCCATTATGTTGACGCCCATTCCCTTTGCTTTGGCATATTCAAGCCCCTTTAGTCCTGCTTGGTATTCTTCGTCTATGTAATTAAGGTGGATTTGGCAAAAATCCCATTCGTTCCAATAGTCGCAAATCCACTTGAACATATCAAAGTCATCATTAAAGGAAAATCCTATGTACTTTACCTTTCCCTGCTGTTTTGCCCTTAAAAGGCTGTTCAGCACATTGTATTTTATAACCTTGTTATCCCAATGGTTTGCATCCAGTGAATGAAGAAGATAAAAATCAATGTGGTCTGTATGAAGTCTGTCAAGCTGAATGTTCAGATATTTGTCAAAGTCGCCTTCATTCTCATACAGCCATACGGGAGCCTTTGTGGCAAGATAAACCTTGTCACGGTAACCCTCCAGCAGGGCGTCACCCGTTACTCTTTCGGCAACTCCGTCATTGTAGGAATATGCTGTGTCGATATAGTTCACACCGTTATCTATGGCATATCTTATCAGTTGTTTTGAATATTCTTCATCAATGGTATTAGAATTTGGATACACAGGAAGTCGCATTGTTCCAAATCCCAGGGCAGAAACCCTCTCCCCTGTATTTCCGAAGTTTCTGTATTGCATAAGCACCTCATTGCATTAAGGGTAACAAAAATGCACAGTACCGCTGTTAAAGGGTATTGCGGTGGGCATTGAGGCTTATCAAAAAATATGATAAACGGCTCTACCGCTGTAAAAATATTCTTCTTTTAAAGAATATTCACAGTTCTTTGTACTCTCTAATACAAGTATATAATAACACATTATTAAAATGTTTACAAGGGTATATCTTACCTTTTCTTAACCATATTTTTCCTTTTTTCAACCATATGAACATCAATCTGCTTGTATGGTATGGTAATACCGTTATCATCAAGGGCAATTTTAATATCCTCGTACATATCGTGATAAACATCCCAGTAGTCGTCGGTTTTTGCCCAAACCTTTACAATAAAGTCCAATGAGCTTTCGCCAAAGTTGTCTATCCTTACAAATGGAGGTTCCGGAGTGTTCAGCACCTTTTCGTTTTTGGATACTGCATCCTTAATGACCTTTTTTACTGTTTCAACATCTGCATTGTAGGAAACAGGAACTTTGATGTCCACTCTTCTGTATGGCTCCGCTGTAAAATTAACTACCTCTCTTGAAGAAATAACGCTGTTGGGAATCATTATGCACCTGTGGTCATAGGTGAGAACTTTTGTGTGCATTAAATCAACCTGAAGAACTGTACATCTGTCCTCACCCATCTCGATTACATCTCCTGTAACGAAGGGTCTTGAAAACAGCAGGATAATTCCGCAGGCAATATTTGAAAAGCTGTCCTTTAGTGCCAAAACAATAGCAGCGGCTGAGGCTGAGAAAAATGCTACAAGTCCTGTTGTGGAAATGCCCAGTTGAGAAAGTGCTGTCAGCACAATAAGTATGTAGCAAACAATCTTTACAGTATTTATGATAAACTTTTCCAAGGAATAGTCCATCTTTGATCTGTCCAGTATTTTCTTGATAATCTTCGCTAAAGCTTTTGTGAGAAAATAACCTGCAACAAGGATAACTGCAACAACAAATAGGTCGGGCAGTATTCCTTTTATAAAATCAATTATTTTTTCCGACAATTTATCCATTCTTACCTCTACTTCACCATACCGCTGTGAAATTCCATATTAATTTGTGAAATTTCCTTTTCACCGTCTATGTAGGGCTGATACATAGACATTACATCAAACCCTACTGAACCCTCACAGCTTTCTTCTCCAAAGGAGAGAGAATTTTTCACTATTTCAATTCTCTCTTCTCTTGTGGTATGGGCAATTTTTATTGATTTATACATTTTTTTGAACCTCGCAAATTAAACAACAACAGTTGACCTTGGGTCAACATCCACATCATACTGCTTTCCCTTGTAATTTACAGAGAAATGATATGGTTCGTCGTCTGTGTTAACAAATACTACTGCTGTACCCTCATCGCAATTTCTTGCAAAAGCCCAGTGCAGACATTCAATCATAACCTGCTCATAGTCGCCGTACTTTAATGCCTTATTGTTAATGCGAATTTTTGCAAGCTCGCCGATATGGTCAACAAGGTCTTGATTTTCAATAGGAATATTGTCAACATCAACCGCAGGACGAAGTGCAATATCTCCGCCGTCCTTTTTATTGCCCTTAATTCCCCATTCACTGCCGTAATAGATTGAGGGTACTCCCGGTAAGGTGTAAAGGATTGAATAAACATTAAACAAATCTTTTTCATCTTTTATAAGGGATGCAACTCTGTTTACATCGTGATTATCCACAAAATTGTAAAGCAGTTTATCCTTATAAAGACCCCATTCTCTGTTAAACTCTCTGTTTACATTAAAGCCTATGTCACATAAATTCTTGCTGTTAAGGCTGTTGCAAATTCCGTTAAACAGGGCATAGTTTGTAACGGAGTCAAGCAAATCAGGCTGTAACCAGCGTGTGTATTCGCCCTTGGTGATTTCGCCCATAAGCCAAAAGTCGGGTTTCTTTTTGGTTGTTGTTTCCTTAAGCTCACGGAAGAACTGTAAATCTATGCAATCTGCGGCGTCAAGCCTGATTCCGTCAATATCCCAAACATCAATCCACTCTTCAACTGCCTTTAGCAGATGATTTCTAACATCGGGATTTTGCATATTAAGCTTAACAAGCAGTTCATAACCCTCCCAGCTGTCGTAGTGGAAACCGTCATTGTAGCTGTTGTTCATATCAAACCTTAGTCCGCTGAACCATTCGCAATAGGGTGAGCCTTCACGGTGCTTGCGTACCTCTTCAAAAGCCCAAAATCTTCTGCCGACATGGTTAAACACACCGTCAAGCACAATCTTGATGCCTGCCTCGTGAAGATTTTTTGCAACTAAAGTAAAATCCTCATTTGTGCCAAGTCGTGAATCCACCAATGTGTAGTCGGTTGTGTCGTAGCCGTGAGTTGCACTTTGGAAGATTGGTCCTATATAAAGGGCAGTTATGCCAAGCTTTTTAAGATGAGGGATATAGTCTATGATTTTAAGTATATCGTGGGAAGAATTATCCCCGCCTTTATTTTCCATTTCACATCCAAAAAATCCTAAGGGATAGATGTGGTAGAACATAGCCTCGTTAATCCAATTTGTTTTCATTAGGGTACCTCCAAAAAACAATCTACCTTATTTTATACGATTTCACCACATAAATGCAACACTTTATTTTATATTTTAGGTAAATATTTCTAATAATTTTATAAAAAGTTATAAAATTTCTTATTGCCTAAAGGTGTTGTGATATGTTATTATATACTTGATAAAATACACTATGTAAAAAGTTAGGAGGAAGCATTATGGATACTAAAAGGATTATTGCGTCACTGCTTATTGTTGCAACACCTATTATTGCTGTAACAGGCTGTTCCGAGAAAAAAGAGCCTGAACAGATTATCAAAGGCTACAAGGACAGCCAAGTTTACAGTGACAACAACGAAAATGACAAAGAAAATTTCAGCAAATATATTTATGACAAAGGTGCAGAAAAGAAGTTTGCAAAGTCTAAGGACTACGAAAAGGTAACTGCTGAAAATAAGGAAGATATTACAGGATTTTTTGATGATTTTCAGGAATGGGCAAGTATCAGCACATTTCAGGATAATTATGACATTACTTCCGACACAGTAACAGAGGGCGACTACTTCTGTATTGTTGACAGCGACCTAAACAACGACAATATCGGACAGAGAAAGTCCCGTACAGTTTACCGTCAGTACACACTTTACCTTTACGACACAGAAAGTAACACATTGTACTACATCAACCACGACATAACCTAAAATCACAACAAAATTACCACTAAAAAACAGGAGCATCTTTTCGCTCCTGTTTTTGTTTTAGTATTCAAAAATAATCACTTTTTCCCTAATCTCTTATCCCTTTTTGCCTTGATTATTCGGGAGAGGTATATTGCCGGGGTGTCGCACAGGCTGGTTACTACGAAAATTATGTAGCTTGACAGCATAATGTTGAAAAGTGTAGGAATATCGTATGTTCCAAAGAATGCAAACAATGTGAAAAGGGCTGTGTTCAGTATTTGAGAAATTAGTGTTGAACCGTTGTTTCTAAGCCACAGAAATCTCTTTTTATCTCCAAAACGCTTTTCGGTAAATTTCCACCATGCGTGGTAAAGCTGTACATCTACAAGCTGAGAAATTGCATAGACAACAAGGGATGAAATCATCATTCTGGGTGTATTTGAGAATACTCTCTGTATTGACGGCATAACCCAGTCGGAGCTTGACGGTGTATACAGCATCCAGCTTTGTGAAATCAGCATAAAGAATATTGAGGTGAAAATTCCTATTCCCACAGCCTTGTTTGCCTCTTTTTTGCCCTCGTTTTCACTTAATATATCTGTCACAAGGAATGTTACTGCGAAGAATACATTGCCAAGTGTTTGCTCCATACCAAAGGCATTAACAAGAATCAAGCACTCAATATTTGCGGTTATGGTGGCTATTGCGGTGACGGCATAAAGTCCTGCCTTGCCGAAAATATAGTAAGCAATCAGTGCTGACGAAAAAATAACTACAAGTGAACCTAAAAGTAAAAGCTCGTTAATCACAGTAATTCTCCTCTCCCTCATTTTCTGCCCCAACACCAAAGTCGGTGTTATTCATTAAAATATCTACTCTGTTGTTGTCAATATATTTTGGGGCAATATTTTTTGAAAAAATCTCTATGACCTCTTTGTCAGGCTTAACTGGA
>JAQXVY010000030.1 GCA_029225165.1 Oscillospiraceae bacterium | reverse complement strand
AATGTGTTCCTTGAAATTGAGGTGCAGGGCGGAGTTCAGATAATGGAAAAATGCCCTGACTGCCTAAGCATTTTTATTGTTCCTCCATCCCTTGAGGTTTTGGAACAGCGTCTGCGTGGCAGAGGCACCGAAACTGAGGAGGTAATAGAAAAGCGTATGAAAACAGCTCTTGTTGAGCAAGGATATACATCCCAATACGACTTTGTGGTTGAAAACGACATTGTTGAAAAAACCGTTGATGATATAATAAACATTGTAAAAAAAGAAAAAGAAAAAAGAAATAATTAATTGTAATGAGAAAAGGAGAATTATTATGCGTATAGCTTCAGTAGATAATATGTTGGCAGGTAAAGAGAGCCGTTATGCTCTTGTAATGGGTGTTGCCAAAAGAGCAAGACAAATTGCCTATGAGTTTGAAGAAAATGGTGTAATCACTGACGAAAAGCCTGTTCTTTTGGCTATTGACGACTTCAAAAATCACAGGTACAACATCCTTGAGCCTGAAGATGAAGAATGATAATTTCCTGATTGCAGGAATTGCTGTTGACAAAACAGTATATCATTTTGATAAAATTTTCAGCTACAAAATTCCTCAGGATATGAACATTTCTCCCGGTCAAAGGGTACTTGTTCCCTTTGGAAAGGGCAACCGACTCAGGCAGGGTATGGTACTGAATATTCGTGAGTACTATGAAGAAAATTTAAAGGAAATCAGTTCAGTCCTTGACAAAGAGCCTTTGTTCACAGAAGAAATGCTTAAAACTGTTCACTTTATCCACGACAGGTACTTTTGCACCTACTATGATGCAGTTAGGGTAATGCTGCCGGCAGGGATAAACTATCAAATTTCCACATTCTACTGTGCTGTTCACAGAGAAGATGAGGAACTTTTAAAGCTTTCAGATTATGAGAGAGAAATTTACGACTTTTTACAAGGTTCAAAAAAACCTGTAAAAAAGGAAAGCATTGTTGATGTTTTCAGCAGGGCAGAAGCTCCCCTTAACCACTTGTACAGGCTTGGATTTGTCTCCAGAGAGGATGACGCACTTAGGAAAACTAAGGATGCCTCAATTAAGATGGTGTCACTTGCTGATGATATTGATACCTCTTCCTTAAAGCTAACCCCAAAGCAGGAAAAGGTTTTCGACCTTCTCCATATGGTGGATAAGGCTTCAGTAAAAGAGGTGTGCTACTACACAGGCTACACACAGTCTGTTGTTGACTCCCTTGTAAAAAAGTGTGTTGCAAAATACTTTCAGGACGAGGTAATGCGTGCGCCTTACAGCGAAAAGGATGTAAGCAAGGAACAAAAACAGGTTGTTTTAAGCAAAGAGCAACAGTCAGCCTACGATACACTTTGTTCAAAGTATGAGGAGGATAAACCCAACTGTGCACTGCTTTACGGCGTCACAGGCAGTGGAAAAACCTCCGTCTTTATGAAGGTGATTGAAAGGTGCTTTAATGAGGGCAAGGGTACAATCCTTATGGTTCCCGAAATTGCCCTGACACCACAGCTCATAAGAATTTTTATGGGTCGCTTTGGTGACAATGTTGCGGTGTTCCACAGCGGTCTGTCCATTGGTGAAAGACTTGACGAATACAAGCGTGTTTTAAGGGGCGATGCAAAAATCGTCCTTGGCACAAGGAGTGCTGTTTTTGCTCCGCTGAAAAATATCGGACTTATCGTCCTTGACGAGGAGCAGGAAAGCTCTTATAAGTCACAGCAAACTCCAAGGTATCACGCAAGAGATGTGGCTAAGTTTAGATGTATTTGTCACAATGCAATGCTTATTTTATCTTCTGCAACCCCAAGTATTGAGAGCTTTTATTCGGCAGAAAAGGGCATATACACCTTAGTAACTCTAAAGGGCAGATACGGAAAGGCAACTCTGCCACAGGTGTCGGTGGTGGATATGAACGAGGAAATAATGACAGGCAACACAGGTAACTATTCATCTGTTTTAAAGGAGCTTATTGCACAAAACCTTGTGAACAAAAAGCAGTCCATTATCCTCTTAAACCGCCGAGGCTACAACACATTTTTAAGCTGTAAAAGCTGTGGTCAGGTGGTAACCTGTCCCAACTGTTCAATTTCTATGACCTATCACAGTGCCAATAACCGTATGATGTGTCACTACTGCGGTCATTCTGTTCCATTTACAGAGGAATGTCCCGACTGTCACCAACATACACTTAGTTTAAGGGGTGCCGGCACTCAAAAGGCAGAGCAGGAACTCCTTGATTTGTTCCCAAGTGCAAGGGTACTCCGTATGGATGCAGACGCTACTATGTCAAAGAGCAGTTACGAGAAAAAGCTAACCGCCTTTTCAAAGGGTGAATACGATATTCTTGTGGGTACTCAAATGGTAGCAAAGGGTCTTGACTTTCCAAATGTCACCTTAGTAGGTGTGTTAAGTGCTGACCAAATGCTGTATTCCGATGATTACAGAAGTTACGAAAGGGCTTTTAGTCTGCTTACTCAGGTGGTGGGCAGAAGTGGCAGAGGCTCAAGTAAAGGTGTTGCAGTTATCCAAACAACAACCCCGGAAAGCGAGGTTATTCGCCTGTCTGCAATGCAGGATTTTAACAGCTTTTTCAAGGGTGAAATTGCAATGCGAAAGGCTATGCTTTATCCTCCCTTTGCAGATATTTGTCTTGTTGGTTTTTCAGGTGAAAATCAAGGCACAACCTTAAAATGCGCCTCAACATTCCAAAGTGAGTTTATCACCATAGTAAAGGAAAAATACGGTGATATGCCCCTTAGGATTATAGGCCCCAGCCAGGCGGCTGTGTATAAAATAAGCAATAAATACAGATTTAAAATTATTATCAAATGCAGAAACTCAAAGGAATTCAGAAGTGCCGTTAATCAGGTGCTTATGGATTTTTCAAAGAAAAAAGAATTTAGCAGTATTCAAATTACAGTGGATATGAATCCACAGTCATTTAATTAGGTGATTATTATGGCAATTAGAAATATAGTAAAAGACGGAGATGAAATCCTCCACAAAAAATGCCGAGAGGTAGTAAAGTTTGACGAAAGACTTTGGACGCTCCTTGACGATATGGCAGAAACAATGCACGATGCCGAGGGTGTTGGTCTTGCAGGAAATCAGGTTGGCGTTTTGCGAAAGGTTGTTGTTATCGACATTGGCGAGGGCGTAATAGAGCTTGTTAACCCAAAAATCATTAAGGCAGAGGGCGAGCAGGTTACTGCCGAGGGATGCCTTTCATTCCCCGGTGAATACGGAATGACAAAAAGACCAATGAAGGTAACTGTTGAGGCACAGGACAGAAAGGGAAAAACCTTTGAAATCAGCGGAGAGGGACTCCTTGCAAAGGCATTTTGTCACGAAATAGACCACCTTGACGGCATTGTTTACAAGGATATTGTAATCCGTATGCTGTCACCGGAGGAGATTGAGTGATGAATGTTGTTTTTATGGGTACTCCCGACTTTGCAGTACCGTCACTAAAGGCAATAGCAAAGCATCACAATGTACTTGCTGTGTTCACCCAGCCCGACAAGCCTGTTGGCAGAAAAATGGTACTTACACCGCCTGATGTAAAGGTGTGTGCCCGGGAGCTGTCAATACCTGTTTATCAGCCTGTAAAGCTCCGTGAGGGCGATAACGACAAGCTTATCAGGGAGCTTAACCCTGATGTTATTGTTGTTGTGGCATACGGTCAAATACTTCCTGAAAGTATCCTTAACATTCCAAGGTACGGTTGCATAAATGTTCACGGTTCACTTCTTCCAAAGTACCGTGGCGCCGCACCAATTCAGTGGTCAGTCTTAAACGGTGACGAGGTAACAGGAGTTACCACAATGTATATGGAAAAGGGACTTGACACAGGCGATATTCTCCTTACAGAGGAATACAAAATCGGAATTAACGAAACAGCAGGACAGGTTTTTGATAATCTTTCCGAATTGGGCGGAGAATTAATTATCAAAACCCTTGACTATGCCCAAAAGGGAATGTTAAAACCCGTTAAGCAGGACGACAGCCTTTCCACATATGCAAAGATGCTTGACAAATCAATGTGCAAAATTGATTTTTCTAAAACAAACAAAGAGGTGCATAATAAGGTAAGGGGACTTTGCCCTTGGCCTGTTGCATCAACTGTTTTTAACGGGAAAATCCTTAAAATATTTGAAACACGCCTTGCAGATGGCAAAGGAAAACCCGGTGAGGTAATATGTACAAATCCTCTTACAGTAGCCTGTGGCGAGGGTGCAGTAGTTGTAAATTCAGTTCAGCTACAGGGCAAAAAGAGGATGGACTCAAATGCCTTTTTGCAAGGACACAAAATCAGTATCGGAACAATAATAGGAGATTAATTATGCCTTATTTTTATGGATTTGACTGGACATACATTGTTTTAATTTTGCCCTGCTTTATTCTTTCAATGATATGCCAGATAAAAGTAAAATCAAATTTTTCAAAGTACAGCAATGTACCAAACAGGCGAGGTATGACAGGTGCTCAGGCGGCACAGTATGTGCTGAATCAGTACGGTGTAACAGGGGTTAGGATAGAGCCTACATCAGGCAGTCTTACAGACCACTTTGACCCAAGGACAAATGTTATCCGCCTGTCTGAAAGTGTTTATAATGTTGCTTCCGTTGCGGCGGTGGGTGTAGCCTGTCACGAGGCAGGTCACGCTGTACAACACGCAACAGGCTATGTGCCAAACAAAATCAGAGGTGCTATTGTACCGGCGGCAAGGATTGGCTCAAATTTAGGCTGGATACTTTTCCTCATAGGTTTATTTTTGCCAACACAATATTCATTTGTTTTGTGGCTTGGCATTATCTTCTTTTCACTTTCAGTGCTGTTCACAGTAGTAACATTGCCTGTTGAGTTTGACGCATCACGCCGAGCACTGAAGTGTATCAGGGACACAAATTTACTTGCCACAGATGAGTATGTGGGTACTAAAAAGGTTCTTCAGGCTGCCGCAATGACCTATGTTGCCGCAGCGGCAACTGCTCTTCTTCAGCTTTTGCGTTTGATTATTATTGCCAACAGGAGAGATTAATGATAAATCCCAGAAGAATTGCCTTTGATGTGCTTTACAAGATTGAAACAGACAAAAGCTACAGCTCGATTTTAGTAAATCAAGCATTAAAGGAAAACAAGCTTTCCAAGCTGGACTCATCCTTTGCCTCTGCAATAATTTACGGAGTGCTTGAAAGAAAATTGACCCTTGACTATATAATCCGCAGTTATTCTTCGGTAAGACTAAAGAAGATTGAGAAAAAAACTCTCATTCTACTGCGAATGGCTGTGTATCAAATGCTTTTTATGGACAAGGTTCCCGAAAGTGCCGCAGTTAACGAAACAGTTAAGCTTGCAAAAAATCTAAAGCTTTTTAAGTCGGCAGGGTTTATTAACGGACTTTTAAGGAGCATTACAAGGGCGGAGGAAAAGTATAACCTTGAAAATATCAAGGATAAAAACAAATACCTCTCCGTAAAATATTCTGTTCCTGAAGAAATAATTTCCCTTTGGAAAGATAGCTACGGTGAGGAAGTAACCCTTGAAATGCTGGGCAGCATTACAGGCAGACCGCCTCTTTACGCAAGGGCGAATACTCTGCTTACAACAAAAGAGGACTTGCTTTCATCCCTTGAAAAAGAGGGAGTAAGGTGTGAAAGTACACCCCTTGAAAATGTTATCAAAATCAGCTCCACAGGTGCGATAGAATCATCAAAAGCATTTAAAGAGGGAAAGTTCTACATTCAGGATTTGTCATCAAATATAGCACTTGAAAGCCTTTCACCAAAACAGGGACAAACACTTTATGATGTCTGCTCTGCACCGGGGGGTAAGTCCTTTACATCTGCAATTCTTATGAACAATATAGGCAAAATCAATTCCTTTGACCTTTACCCACACAAGGTTAATCTTATAAATTCAACCTGTAAAAGGCTGAAAATTAACATAATAAATGCTACTGTAAAGGATGCATCGGAAAATAGTGAAACAGACAAAGCAGATGTAGTTATTTGCGATGTTCCCTGTTCAGGTCTTGGACTTATCCGCAGAAAGCCTGAGATAAGATACAAGGAGGATTTGTTTGATAATTCTTTAAAGGAAATTCAGTACAAAATCCTTACAGCATCATCACATCTTGTAAAAAAGGGTGGCAGACTGCTCTACTCCACCTGTACACTTAATCCTGACGAAAATAACAGGATGATAGAAAAATTCCTTTGTGAAAACAAGGATTTTCAGGGAGAAAATATAATTCTCCCAAAGAATATTAAAAGAACAGTTGAGGAAAAGCCCTACGAATGTTCACTTTTCCCACAGACAAACAATTCAGACGGTTTTTACTTTGCCATATTAAGGAGGGTGACAAATGACTGATTTGAAATCACTGAAAATTGAGGAAATTCAGGATTTTGTCGTAAAGCATAATTTCCCCAAATACAGGGCAGAGCAAATTTTCCGTTGGATAAATTCCGGGGTGTCGTCATTTGACGAAATGAACAACATTCCCAAGGATTTACGCAGTAAGCTGTCTGAATATTATTACATTTCTGTTGTAAATATTGAAAAAAAGCAAGTTTCAAGTTATGATAATACAGTTAAGTATCTGTTTAAATTCTGTGACGGTGAGTGTGTAGAATCTGTTGTAATGAGCTACCACCACGGTTACACAATCTGTATTTCAACTCAGGTTGGATGCAAAATGGGGTGCAAATTCTGCGCCACAGGTATGCAGGGTTTTACACGGAATTTAACACCCGGTGAAATGCTCTGCCAAATCGAAACAGCCCAAAAGGATTTGGGTATAAGAATTTCAAATATTGTCCTTATGGGTATGGGGGAGCCACTTGATAACTTTGACAATGTAGTCAGGTTTATCCACTTGGTTTCCTCGGAAAAGGGACTGAATATCGGCAAAAGGCATATAACCCTTTCAACCAGCGGTGTAGTGCCGAAAATCTATAAACTGGCTGATTTAGAGATGCAAATTACACTTTCAGTTTCTCTGCACGCACCAAATGACTTGATGAGAAGTGCCACAATGCCGATAAATGATGCGTTTAATATCAATAGCCTTATGGAGGCTGTAAGATATTATATAGATAAAACCCACAGAAGAGTCAGCTTTGAGTACGCTATGATAGACGGAGTAAACGACAGCGACTCCTGTGCAAATGAGCTTGGCAAACTAATAAAGGGAATGCTTGTCCACGTCAACTTAATTCCCGTCAATTCCGTCAAGGGCAGCGACTACCGAAAAAGCAATAAGGAAAGACTGATTTTATTTACAAACATTCTTAATTCTTACGGTATAAGCGCCACCGTAAGGCGAACACTTGGCAGTGATATTGACGCAAGCTGTGGTCAGCTCAAGGGTAAATATAAGGAAGGAGGATAATAATCTTGAACATTTACAGTAAAACAGACAGGGGCAGTGTACGCCAGGACAATCAGGATTATTGTCTTTCAGGCAAAACCCCGGAGGGTTCACTTTGGGCAGTTGTCTGTGACGGAATGGGCGGTGCAAACGGAGGTCACACAGCCTCTACAACAGCATCCGAGTACATAGCCCGTGAAATCAAAAATCTTTACACAGGTGACTTTACCGAGGAGGAGCTTATTGCCCTTTTAACAAATGTGGTTGTTGGTGCAAACCTTGAGGTTTACAACGTTGCAAGAAAAAACATTGAACTTACCGGAATGGGTACAACCTGTGAGCTTGTGTTCATTCGTAACAATATTGTCCACATTGTCCATGTTGGCGACTCAAGGACATACATAATCAGAGATAACAAAGCAATTCAGCTTACAGAGGACCATTCCCTTGTGCAGGAGATGGTTAACCGTGGCGAAATCACAAAAGAAGAGGCTATGGTTCACCCCAACAAAAATTTCATCACAAGAGCTGTTGGCATAAGATGTGTTGTAAATGTGGATTATGTTGAGTGTGAATATAAGAGAGGGGATGCAATCCTCATCTGTACAGACGGTCTTACAAACTGTGTTTCGGAAGAAGAAATTGTAGAAATAATCAACAACAATCGTGACAGCAAGGTTGTTAACAAGCTTGTAAACGCAGCAAACAACGGTGGCGGTACCGATAACATTACCGTCATAACAATATTTTAGGAGGAATAGTCATGGATAAGTACACAGGCAAAAAACTTGACGGACGCTACGAAATCCACGAACTTATCGGTGTTGGTGGTATGGCAAATGTTTACAGGTGCTACGATACCATTGACGAAAGAGAAGTAGCAATCAAAATTCTTAAGGAAGAATTTTTGGACAATGCCGAATTTATCCGACGCTTCAAAAACGAAAGCAGGTCAATAGCTGTTTTGTCCCATCCAAACATTGTAAAGGTGTATGATGTTTCCTTTGGAGATATGATTCAGTACATTGTTATGGAGTACATTGACGGCATAACCCTGAAGGAATATATAGCACAGCAGGGTGTAATAGGCTGGAAAGAGGCATTACACCTTACTACTCAAATTTTAAGGGCATTACAACACGCCCACGAAAAGGGCATTGTTCACCGTGACATAAAGCCTCAGAATATTATGCTTTTGCAGGACGGAACAATCAAGGTTACCGACTTTGGCATTGCCCGTAACTTTAATTCAGCAACAAGAACAATGACAGAGCAGGCAATCGGTTCTGTTCACTATATAGCCCCTGAACAGGCAAAGGGCGGCAACACAGACGGAAAAACCGATATTTACTCCATCGGTGTAATGATGTACGAAATGCTCACAGGAAAACTTCCATTTGTGGCTGACAATGCAGTTTCCGTAGCAATAATGCAGCTTCAGTCCACACCAAAGCTGCCTCGTGACATCAACCCTGACATTCCCTCAGGACTTCAGGAGATTACTCTTCACGCAATGCAAAAGGACCCAAGGGCAAGGTACGAGTCTGCACAGGCTATGCTTAACGACATAGACAGATTCCGTCTTAACCCCGGTATTGTATTTGGTTACAGCCTTAACAGACCTGACGAACAGACAACAAAGTATGTTGAGCCTGTTACCGAACGCAGAGAACAAAGAAGAAGGACTGACCTTGAAGAAAATAAAAGGAAAGAAGAGCCTGTTGACTTTGTAAATGACGAAAAGGAAGAGAAAAAGGAGCGCTCACAAAAACAGTCTGTAATTATGGGCATTGTAGCCTCGTTCCTTATTTGTCTTGTGGGCTTTGGAGTTTACTTCCTGTTCCATACACTGACAGGCGGTTCTGCCGATACTGCCGTTCCAAACTATGTTGGCAGAACAATCGTTGAAATTAAGCAGGAGTCCGACAAAAACGACTTCAATTTTGATATAGAGTTTGAGTATGACTCAACAAAGAAGGAGGGTGTTGTACTCTCCCAAAAGCCTGAGGCTGACTCAAAAATGGTTAAGCAGGGGGCAACAATTCAGCTTACTGTAAACGGCAAAAATTCTCAGGTTGTAGTTCCTCATCTCCTTAACACAACAGAGGAGGACGCAATAAAACAGCTTGAAAGCCGTAGCCTTATTCCTGAAATTGTCTATATCAGAAGTGATGATGTGAACACAGACTATGTTTCCTCTGAGTTCCCCAATCCCGGTCAAAAGACAACAATCGGCTCAACTATTTACCTGTATGTTTCTAAGGGACCTGTACCTAAAAAGGTTAAAATTCCCGATGTAACAGGCAAAAAGCTTGAGGAAGCAAGGGCAGAGCTTGAAAAGAAGGGCTTGCAGGTTGAGTACGAGTACGACGAAAACAGCTATGAGGAAAAGGATACTGTTATTCGTCAAAATCCTTTACAGGGTGGAACTGTTAAAAAGGGATACACCGTAAAGCTTGTGCTTTCAGGCGGTAAAAAGGACAGCCAATCCATTGACATAGAGGTTCAGCTGCCAAAGGAGGAAACAAATAGCGTTTCACTTCAGGTTGTGTTTGACGGAGATGTGTTTGTAACAACAAATGTTGTTCCGTCAGAGCTAAAGACATACAAATTTACTCTTTCGGGAACAGAAAGCAACTCAAAGGTGAAAGTATACCTTAACGGTCAGCTGTATCAGGAATATACAATAGACTTCCAAAACAAGACAGCCTCACCAACCTATCACGAATACAAGGTTGCCACTACTCCAACAGAAACCACTGAGGTAACAACAGCAACCGAACCTGTGACCGAGACGCAATATACTACTCCCGAAACACCGGACACAGAACCGGTTACAACTCCAACAGACTCGCCTGTTAATCCAACAACAGAGGCTGCGGAAAATGATTATGTGGAGTAATTTATGAAGGATTCAAAAGCGGATGGTCTGATTATTAAGGCAATCAGCGGCTTCTATTATGTAGAAGTCGCTGATAAAATATATGAATGTAAGGCAAGGGGAGCGTTCCGAAAGGAAAGTAACGCACCTCTTGTTGGTGATTTAGTTACAATTTCCCTGTCGCAAAAGGGTTACCCGGTAATTGACGAGATTCATAAGAGGAAAAATTCTCTTATAAGACCGCCAATGGCTAACATAGACAATATAGTCATTGTGTGCAGTACTGTTTCACCCTCACCAAACTACACAGTAATCGACAAAATGATTTCCACAGCAGTGTACAACGATATGGAGCCTGTTATTGTTATTTCAAAGTCGGATATTTGTTCCGGTGATGAACTCTTTGACATATACAGTAAAACAGGTATAAAGACAATTCTCTATTCATCTGTAACAGGCGAGGGTGTTGACGAGATTTACAGCATTTTGCCAAACAAAATAACCGCCTTTATCGGCAACAGCGGTGTGGGAAAATCTACTCTTTTAAACAAGCTGTTCCCCGATTTTAACCTTAAAACAGGTGAGATAAGCGAAAAGCTTGGCAGAGGCCGTCACACCACAAGGACGGTTGAACTGTTTAAAACAAGGGACGGTTATGTGTGCGATACACCGGGATTTTCTACCGTTCAGTTAGAGCGATTTAACATCATTGATAAAGACAGTCTGCAATATACATTCCCCGAGTTTCAGGAATATATTGGAAATTGCAAATTTACATCGTGCAGTCACACCTGTGAAAAGGGCTGTGCTGTAATTGAGAGTGTAAAGCAGGGTGAAATTCCTGTTTCCCGCCACAACAGCTATGTGGAAATGTATAACGAAATAAAAGATATTAAAGAATGGGAGCGAAAAAAATGAGATGTGTAATTATTTCAGGTTCTCCTGATACCAGCGTTGAAGAAATCAAAACCCTTTGCACCGATGATGACTTCATTGTTTGTGCAGATTCCGGCTATACCTTTGCAAGAAAAGCCGGACTAAACCCTGACCTTATTATCGGCGACTTCGATTCCCTTGAAGAAGAACTCCCAAAAGATACCGAGGTAGTAAAGCTAAACACCGTAAAGGACGACACCGACACAGAACATTGCGTTATGGAATGTATCCGCAGAGGCTACAAGGACTTTTTGCTCCTCGGCTCAGTTGGAGGTAGGACAGACCACACCTTTGCCAACATTGCAATTCTGTCCTTTTTGTCAGAATACAACTACCACGGTGTAGCAAGGAACAACGGTGAAGAAATACAGATTCTCAAAGAGGGAACATACAATATGCACGGCAAAAAAGGTCTTACTTTTTCCGTCTTTCCATATGGCTGTGAAAGCGTAAATGTTACATACAAAGGTGCACAGTATCCGCTTGACAGGTACACCCTTACCTACAATGTGTCAAGGGGTATCAGTAATGTATTTTCCGATGAAAATGCAGAAATAGTTGTTAACAGAGGAAGAGCTATTTTGCTCACCTATTACAAGAGGTAATTATGCTTTACAACATTTGCGGACTTAATGTTCAATACAATGCAAAATATCCCCAAACCTTAAGCCGTTCTGAAAAATATATTGCAAAAGACCAAACCCTCACCCCTGACATCACCCTTGAGGTTACAGAGGAGAGGATTGACAATTATATTGAAATATATCCCAATATTTCCCGTTCACTTGCCGAGTATGTTATTTTCGGTGCTTGTTTTTACGAGGCTGTTTTGGATTTTGACGCAATTTTACTCCATTCATCGGCAGTAGCAGTTGATAACAAGGCATATCTGTTCACAGCAGACAGCGGAACAGGAAAATCTACCCACACAAAGCTATGGATGGATTATTTTGGTGACAGGGCTGTTATGATAAATGATGATAAGCCTGTAATCAGAATTATTGACGGAAAAATATTCGCCTGCGGAACTCCATTTTCCGGCAAGCACGATATTAACTCCAATATTTTAGTTCCCCTAAAGGGTATATGTTGCCTTAACAGGGGCAAGGAAAATCATATTGAAAAAATCAGCAACCGTGAGGCTATTCAAAAGCTAATGCAACAAACTCTCCTTGTACCTCATAAGTCGGGAGTAAATAACCTTTTGGATGTGCTTGACAGGGTGATAAAGGGAGTAAATGTTTATAAGCTGTACTGTGATATTTCACAGGACGCTGTGTTAACCTCTTATAACGGTATGAAATAAAAATCGGTGGATATTATGGGTAAAAAGCAAGAAAAAACAAATGTAATGCGAATACTTGACCAAAAGAAAATTGAGTACAGCCATTTTGCCTATGACAACTCAAAGCTCAATGCAGAGGAAGTTGCAAGGTGCCTTGGTCAAAGCGTTGAAAAGGTTTTCAAAACCCTTGTAACCGTTGGCAAAAGCGGAGAGCATTATGTATTTGTAGTACCTGCAAACAAAGAGCTTGACCTGAAAAAAGGTGCAAAATGTGCCAAAGAAAAGTCAATAGAAATGATACCGCAAAAGGAGCTTTTGCCACTGACAGGATATATCCACGGCGGTTGCTCACCAATAGGGATGAAAAAGCAATTCAAAACCTTTATCCACACAACGGCACAGGATTTTGACAGAATATACTTTTCAGCCGGCAGAGTGGGCAACCAAGTGTCAACCTCACTTGAGTCCCTGCAAAAGGTAATTGATGTTGTCCCTGCCGACATAATTAAAGAAAACTCTTGATTTTTTATAATTGTTGTGTTAAAATATCAAATGTTATGGGGGCGTAGCTCAGCTGGGAGAGTACCACAATGGCATTGTGGGAGTCGAGGGTTCGATCCCCTTCGTCTCCACCAGTCGAATGCTTCGACACGCAGATTGCGTATCGGGGCATTCTTTTTTTATATTAATTATCCAGTCAGAGGCGACTTTTTTATAACCTGTTGACAAATATAATACCGCAGTATTGTTACATTTTTCAATACTGCGGTATTTTTATTTATATTGATATAATAAAATTATTAATATTCATAATATTTATGTAGTCAACCTTTTTTGCCATCTTAGTCACCATAGAAATACCAAGATACTCATTCCTGTCTATTTTAGCGAACATTTCATCCTGTTCCTTTGCCGAGAAAGCTCTGCAGTTGTCTTTTGTTCTCAGTATAATTTCTTCCTTATCCTTGTAAATTCTTATGTTGATATTGTATTCTTTTTTGTTATTAAAGCCGTGGTCAATTATAAGCATAACAACCTCTTCAAAGAATAACTGAATCATATATGAGGTTTTTTTGTCTATTTCAAGTATTTCGCAAAAATCAATGACCCTCTTTTGCACTTCCTTAAACTCTTCTTTGGAATGAATAACAAATTCCAGTTGATTACCTTGCATAATGTCCACATCATCAAAAAGGCTGAAAAAACCTTTTCGTCTGGGATTTTTTCTGTTTTTGATGCCGTTTGCCAAGATTATTGTAGCTGTTAGTAGTATTTCGCTGAGGGGTATTGATAACCACAGTCCATTCGTACCAAAGGGATAAACTAAAATAAAACTGAGTATCACAATATATACCAGTTTATTCATCAGTGTCACTATATTAGTCAGTTTAATTTTTTCTTCCGCCTGTAAAAGGTTAATGTAGTATTCATTGAATGCAAGGAACGGCAGACTTACAGCGTGACACCTAAGTACCATAACAGCGCCGTCGTATGATTGGGATTTTGTGTCAAGATACAGCATTGAAAGAACCGGTGACAGCACAAAGTAGAGGATTGCAAGTCCTCCAACAAAAAAGGTTATGTACCGTATTGCTTTTTTGGAAGCGATAATAAGCGAATTAATATCCTTTTCTCCCAAAAATATTCCCACAATAAGGAAAATACCTCCGCCAATACCTACCCCTACACTTTCGGCAAGATAACGGATATTTTGCTGTACAGTAAAGGATGCCATAGCAATACCCGAACCTGCAAACAGAATAAGTCTGTTGATAAAGAAAGGTCTTAAAAAATTACCTATTCTTTTTGTTGCCCTTGGCATACCGATTCTAAGCATTGGTCTAAAATTCTCAAAACATATTTTTTTAGTGCTGAATTTGAAAAGAGATTTTTTGCTTATGAAGGATAGCACAAGCACAGCTGCGCTTAAGTAGTAGCTTATTGATGTGGCAAGTCCCATACCGAAAAGCCCCCAATTAAGAACTGTAACATTAATAATGTCGCCAAGAATATCACTTATTGTAAGTGTTACAATAGAAGCGGTAATCAGTTTGTTTGACCCATTGAGTTGTGCAAGAGGAATAAGAACTGCAACGAAAATATGTCCCGGTGCGCCAATGAAAAAGCCTCTGATATAGTCGGTGGTGTTGTTGTAAAGAGATGTATAGCTTGCATCTGCACCCATCAGACTTGCAAGTGAACCGGAAAAAATTATACCTAAAACGGATACAATTATGGATATGACAGCAGTAATAAAAATAACCATTGAAAAAGTGTTGTTTGCCTGCTGTTTTTTTCCGCTTCCGATTTCACCGCAACATATTTTTTGACCGCCTGCGGATATTATACCGCTGATAATTGCAAGAATTGTGTAGGATACACTTGCAATACCGGTTGCCGCCAATGCAGAATCACCAAGAAAACGACTTGTCATTATGCCGTCAATTATGTATGTGACAGCTCCGGAAATTTCCATAAGGATTATACCCAAGGCGGCATTCCTAAGCATTTTGCCTATTATTATATTTTTGTCTTTTGCTATTATTTTTTTCATTTGGTTTTTATCTCTACCTTAATATCTTCTTTGATTTCAAGAATATTACAGTCTGAAAAAAATTCAAAAATATTATCCTTGTCGCCTTTTGAAATGAAGAAAATCTGTTTTTCTGTATTTTGCAGTTTATATTTTCTCATATCACCTTCTGCAAATGTGGTATATTTGTGTTTTATGTCTGATATATCAATACAATAAATACCCCCGTAAAGTCTGGCATCAAAAATATCAATATTAACACCGAATAATTCTACACTAAAGGGTTGCCTTGATACAATACAAAACCGATTGTTGCTGCACCCCAAGGAGTAAAGGTTTTCAAGCATTTCTTTATCTGCAACATATGAATCATTATTAATAAATACTATTTTATCCGAATAACCGTTTTCGGCTATATCAAGGAGCAAATTGATTTTGTCATAGTCACTGTTTGATATGTTATCGGTCAGCGTCAGCTTAACCTTGTAGTACTCCTCAATTTTGTACATCTTTTTTAATGTTTCTTCATCGAAAGAATGGATTTCTTCAACAGAAAAATTATCCGAGACAAAAATATCTTCTTGATTTGAATTAACAAAGCGTATGCTCCTTTTGTTACCGGCTTTATTATTGAATTGCAGAAGCTTATTAAATTCAATATTTCCGCAAACTGACTGAGCGCCTCTTTTTGAAATTCGGATTTTTACTTCAAAATTTTCCTTTGAACCTAAAGTATCTATTCTGTATGTGTTCAGTATATCCTTATGGTTATCCAGCCTTATCAGGTCTTTTTCCTTAGTAACCTCCAGATATTTTAGGTCTATTACAAATTCATTCTCGTCAATCCCTAAAACAATCCGTATGTCCTCGTAGAATTTTCCAATTTCAGGCAGATTTCTTTTCTTATTAAGCTTCCATCGAGATTTCTCAAAGTCATAATCCTGCCATCCGTTTTCGTATATATAGGGAATAAAGACCATTGTCTTTTTTTTGTCGGAAATATACAGCATAGAAAATGCATTGGTATGGTCGTCGCTGTAATAGGTTGCACCTCCAAACAGAATTGTGCCTCCTCCCGGTTGTTTGGTAAGTCTTGGTTTTTCTGCGCTTTCGGTGTGACCGCAGAGAAGAAGGTCTGCACAGTTTAACAGCAATGGAAAGGTTGCAAATCTGTTGTCGTATGTGCTGATTTCGTTAGGGTGCAAAAATCTGTCTGAATGGTGATACAGCGCAACGGTGTACCATACATCTTTTTTTGCAGGAAGAATACCATACTCCATAAGAGTCTTAAGCTGTTCGTGCCCAAGCCACATTTTGTCCACAGAAATATTCTTTTGGGACATAAGAACAGATGTATTTAGTGAAACAATCCTTATGGTTTTCCCGGAAGAAAAATTAACATCCTTAAAACCTACGCTATAGCTGTACATTCTCTTTCCGCCAAGGGGATAGGTGTATGGCTCAACTCCTAAATCAAAACAGAATTTGTTATAGGCATTAAGGGAAGGTTCAATTTTATGGATATTTTCGTACATATAAAGTTCATCGATTTCTTTCACCATATCGTCGGTGTACTCATCATCAAGACAGTTATAGGTTAAATCTATGTCATGATTACCTACACAAAAGGAAATATCCTTTCCGGTAAGATTACAAGCAGAAAGAAGTTTTTTAAACCAGGTTAATGCTTCGCTGTATTCTTCTGTCTTTCCATGCCATACTATGTCCCCTGTAAAGACGATATGCGTCGGTTTCAGAGATTTATCAAGATGTTCAATAAACTCAATTAACTCTTCAAGAATTAAATCGTGCTTTGCAAAATTGTTATTGATTTTATAGCAAGGGTAATTTCTGCCGAAATGTATGTCCGATAAATGTAGAATGTTCAATATGATACCTCTTCATAATCACTTGAATTATATAACTTATATGATATGGATATTATACAATACAGAGGTTTGTATAACAAGCCCCGGTATTATTCTTTTCGCAGTATATAACAAAAATGTAATCATCTTGACTTTAAATGTTCTTGAATATGACATATTACTATGATATAATCTATAAGAAATAATGTGGTACTATGCGTTTTATTATCCGCATCATATACAACATATATTATTAACTAATATAAGGAGTGAACTGTATGTCTTTGTGTATGGGTTGTATGCAGGTAATTGGAGATGAAAAAATCTGTCCTTATTGTGGATTTAACAATTCAGAAACCCAGCCTGAGCCATTTTTAGGCTTTAATACTGTTCTGAAAAATCGTTACATAGTTGGCAGAGGTATCGACACCAACGGAGAGAGCACCAGATACCTTGGCTATGATAAAGAGAATAAAACTACTGTAATAATCAAGGAATTTCTCCCAATCGGTAAGTTTAGCCGTGATAAAGGAGAGAAGGAGCTTTCCGTAAGCTACAGCGACGAAACAGTTTATAAAAATTTAAGGTCAAAGTTTATCTCTTACTACCAAATTGTAAGAGAGCTTAACGAGATGTCGGTTATGATTAAAATTCTCGACATTTTTGAAGAAAATAACACAGCGTATGTTATTGAAGAAAACCTTAATCTTATCCATTTTGACGAATACCTAAAGAGGAGTAACGGTCAGCTTGAGTGGGAGGTTGCAAGACCTCTGTTTATGCCCCTGATTTCAGCCTTGGAATCCCTGCACAAAAGGGGCATTGGTCACTACGCTGTTTCTCCGTCTAACCTATATGTCACGCATGACGGTAAGCTAAAGCTGACAGGCTTTTGCACAGAAATGGAGCGTAAAAGAGGAACACCTCTTAAAAGTCAGCTTTACAGCGGATGTGCCGCACCCGAGCAGTATGAAAACAACTTTACACTTGATGTACTTACAGAAATTTACGGCATCACAGCAACTCTGTTTTACACTCTAACAGGTCATGTTCCTGCAAATGCAAAGGACAGGCTAAAGGACAGCAGTCTGCTGATGAGTACAAATACAGTCAAAAGACTTCCTCCTCATGTTGTAACAGCACTTGCAAACGGACTTCAGGTTGACAGAAAGGACAGAATTTCTGATTTTGACGAATTCAGAAGTCAGCTTTCGGTTGCGCCTACTGCACAGGCTATTCAGGAGGAAATAAGCAAAACCGCAAGTCTTGCAGAGCTTAGTGCAAAAGAGGAAGAAAAGAAGATTTCCAAGTCAAAAAAGACAACCCTCATTGCAGCATTTGTTTCTATGATTATCTTTGTTGCAATAGGTATTCTTCTTGTAGCCACAGATTGCTTTGGACTTGCTGATACCAATAAGGGAACAATAGAAGAAACCACAACATCGGCACCTTGGAAGGGCGAAACTGTGGATAACTTTGTTGGCAAAAAGTATTCCTCTGTTGAAAAGGATTTAGAAAATTCCGACAAATACATACTCAATGTTAATTACGAAGAGCAGTTTAACGATAAGGTAGAGGAGGGCTATATTTGTGAGCAGACTCCTGCTCCGGGAACTCCTATCACCTCAAAGGGTGAGCCTGTCAACATTTCAGTTACCTTAAGTAAGGGCAAAAAGATGAGAACTCTCCCTGACATTTCAGGTAAGGACACCAAAACTGCTGCAGCTCTCCTTGCTGACGCAGGCGTACTTGTTATGCAGGAGGCAGAGTACAACTCAAAGCTACCTGACAAAACGGTTATTGAATATAAGGACCTTAAAGCAGGCGACCAGATAGAGTATGGAAAAACAGTCACAATTCGTGTTTCTATGGGAGCAGAACCTACCTCGGAAGCATCATCTATTGACTAAAATAAAGTGGCTGTCGCAAAATACATTGTGACAGCCTTGTTTTTTTAAGTACGATAATAAATTATTTCATCAGCTTTTCTGTATTGTGTATCAAATTCAGCACAGAGGATGCCAAATCACTGTACTTTTCACTGATGATTTGATAGGAAAGTTCAACCTTTTCTTTACTTCGGCTTTTGGAATATTCAGTTATTTTTTCTATCAGCCTTGCTTTTCTGTCCTCAAAAAGGGAATTGTTGCGACATTCATAGCTATAGGTCGATTTTTGGAAGAAATCCTCGTCATTGTCACTGTTGTTTTTATAGAGTATTCTTATTAATGAATAAAGAGTTGACATCATAATCTCGGCTGATGCCTTGGTGATTTCCCTCTCGTTAATTTCCATAAGTATTCTGAAAATGAAGTCAACAGTGTTTACAATTACTCTCCTGTTCAGGTTTTCAAGCATTGCCTTGTTTTCCTGTTTTTCGGCAGGTTCCTCCATTTCACCGGGGTTTCTCTGGGCAGATACTCCAAGGATATAGTCACAGCTTACACCGTAATAGTCGGCAGTTTTTATCACAAAATCAAGACTACATTCCCTGATTCCCTTTTCATAGTGGGATAGTAATGCCTGACTTATTTCCAAATCCTCTGCCGCCTGTTTTTGGGTAATACCTCTTTCTTTTCTTAAATAAGTTATTGTATTTCCAAAGGATTTACTCATTATATCACATCCAATATATATTCTATACGAATAGTATAATATATGTTTTACAAATTGTAAAGAACGGAGTTTTTATGAAGTCATACTACATACATTTTATTTGCCACGGAAATATTGACGAAACCCACAAGGGCAAATATATAGGAACAACAAATGTACCTCTTTCAGATAAGGGAAAAATGGAGCTTAAAAAGCTTGATTACAATATGAAGTACCCCGGAGGTACTGCCCTGTTTACAAGTCCCTTAAAAAGATGTAAGGAAACCTGCGAAATCCTTTATCCGTCACTAAAGCCCATTGTTATTGACCGGCTTACAGAATGTAATTTCGGCGAATGGGAGGGCAAAACAGCCGAGGAGCTAAAGGATAACGAGGATTTTAAGGAGTGGATTGGCGGTAGCAGCGACATAAAACCTCCCCGTGGGGAAAGCTCCGCCGACTTTACAAGGCGAATTTGTCGAATGTTTGAGGACATTGTTACAGGATTAATGAAAACAGGCACAACCGAAAGCATAATCGTAACTCACGGCGGTGTAATAATGACATTACTTGCAATTTACGGACTTCCACAGGCAAAGCCCTTCGACTGGATAATGGACGGCGGCTACGGGTACTCTGTACGCATAACACCGTTACTTTGGCAAAGAGATAAGGTTTGCGAGGTTTTCCAAAAGATACCGCTGATTAGGGAAGAGGATTAAGGAAACACTGAATAAATCACAATAAAATTTATTTACATAACTTTTACTTTGTGTTATTATATAAAGAGATTTAAAAAAGGGGAATTATTATGAACACATACAAAATTTGTTTATTAAAGGGCGACGGAATCGGTCCTGAAATTGTAAATCAGGCAGTAAAGGTACTTGACTGCTGTGCCGAAAAGTTTGGTTTTGGTGTTGAGTATGACGAGGCTCTCCTGGGCGGATGTGCCATAGATGCAGCAGGTACACCGTTGCCACAGGAAACAATAGATAAGTGTAAATCAGCCGACTCTGTACTCCTTGGTGCAGTTGGCGGTCCAAAGTGGGATAAGCTTCCCGGTAAGGACAGACCCGAGGCAGGTCTTTTAGGCATCCGTGGTGCATTGGGACTTTTTGCAAATCTCCGTCCTGCTGTTATTTTTGAACCCCTTAAGGGTGCATCTCCAATCAAGGACGAAATTATCGGCGAAAAGCTTGATGTTATGGTTGTTCGTGAATTGACAGGTGGAATCTACTTTGGCGAAAGAGGAAGAAGAATAGCTGACGGTGAGGTTGAGGCTTACGACACCGAACAGTACAAGGTTTCCGAAATTAAGAGAATTGCCAAGGTTGCCTTTGATATGGCTATGAAGAGAAACAAAAAGGTTACCTCCGTTGACAAGGCAAATGTTCTTGAGGCATCCCGCCTTTGGAGAGAAACAGTAATTGAGGTTTCCAAGAATTATCCTGAGGTTGAGCTTAACCACCTCTATGTTGACAACACAGCAATGCAGCTTGTTATCAACCCGGGTCAGTTTGATGTTATACTTACAAACAACATCTTTGGCGACATTCTTTCCGACGAGGCGTCTATGATTTCAGGCTCAATCGGTATGCTTGCATCAGCATCACTTTCAGACTCTAACAGAGGTCTTTATGAGCCTATCCACGGCTCTGCACCTGATATTGCAGGTCAAAACATTGCAAATCCTCTTGCAACAATTCTTTCAGTTTCTATGATGCTTAGATATTCCCTCAACGAACCTTCTGCCGCCGACGCTATTGAGGAGGCTGTAAACAATGTTCTTAAAAACAACAGAACACCTGATATTTACACAGAGGGAACAAACAAGGTTACTTGCTCACAGATGGGCGACCTTGTATGCAGTGAGCTTACCAAATAAATTTTTTGTCAATAAACTTTTGAGGTCAGTATGGAACTTTACGATATGCACTCACATATTCTCCCCAAAATGGATGATGGGGCAGAGGATGTTGAGGTCAGCAAAAAAATTCTAAATGTCCTTTACAGTCAAGGAGTCAGTCACATTTGTCTGACTCCTCATTACTATTCTCACAAAGAGAGTATGGATGATTTTCTAAAAAGGCGAGAGTATTGCTTTAGCCTTTTAGAGCCACATATTCCAAAGGAAATTGAAGTTTGCCTTGGGGCAGAGGTGTATGTTACGGACATAATTATGAATAACACATCCCTAAAGCCTGTTTGCTACGGCAACAGCAACCATATCCTTTTGGAATTTCCCTACAATACCACATTTGAGGGCAGCTCCTATGACTTTCTCATTAGACTTGTGAACCGCTACGGTGTAAAGCCAATTTTAGCCCATATAGAAAGATACCCTGCCCTTATAGGAAATCCAAGGCTAATGCAGGACCTGTCCTCCTACGGAATACAGTTTCAAACAAATGCAGTTTCCTACCTTGACAGGGGGACTTTCCGTAAACTGAAAAAGCTCATTAAATACGGACTTGTAGATTTTATAGGCAGTGATGCTCATAATTTAGTCCGAAATTCTCCCGACAAATTCGGTGAGGCAATAGAGCTGATAAACAAAAAAACATCCCCCAATGTGGTGAGGGCAATATCCCACTTTTCCAAGGATGTTTTTGAAGATGCTGTAAAGCTGTAAAATAAATATATACCTACAATCAAGAAGGCTGTTGCAAAAAATCGCAACAGCCTTTAATAATTGATATTTATTTATGAATAATCACAGTCTAACGGAAATTTCCTTATCCCTTAAATATTCCTTTAGCTTTGGAATAGGAATTTCACCAAAGTGGAACAGGGATGCCGCCAAAACTGCGTCAGCCTTACCCTCAACAAATGCATCATAAAAATGCTCATAAGCGCCTGCACCGCCTGAGGCTATAACAGGAATGTTCACCTTTTCCGAAATTGCCCTTGTTAAAGCAAGGTCATATCCGTTTTTCTGTCCGTCCTCGTCCATACTTGTAACGAGAAGTTCTCCGGCACCTCTATTTTCAGCCTCAACAGCCCACTCTATTGCATCAATTCCCGTAGGAGTTCTTCCACCGGCTGTATATACCTCCCAAGAGTCACCCTTTCTCTTTGCGTCAATGGCAACCACAACGCATTGTGCACCGAATTTGTAGGATGCCTCGTTAATCAGTTCAGGTCTGTAAACAGCGGCAGAGTTTACGGAAACCTTGTCAGCACCGGCACGGAGCATTGTGTTAAAGTCGTCAACACTTCTGATTCCTCCGCCCACAGTAAAGGGGATAAATATGGAATTTGCAACCTTTTCCACAATGTCAACCATTGTGTCACGACCGTCACTTGTTGCAGTTATGTCAAGTAAAACAAGCTCGTCGGCACCCTCTTTGTCATACTGAACTGCCGCCTCAACAGGGTCGCCTGCGTCAATCAAATTTACAAAGCTCATACCCTTAACAACTCTACCGTTTTTTACATCAAGGCAGGGAATAATTCTCTTTGCGTACATTACTTCACCATCTCCACAAAATTCTTTAGCATCTTAAGTCCCACATCACCGCTTTTTTCAGGGTGAAACTGTGTTGCAATTATGTTGCCCTTTTGAACAGCAGCGTCAATCTCAACACCGTAATTTGTGGTGGCGGCAACAATTTCCTTATCCTTTGCATCAAGGTAGTAGGAATGAACAAAGTAAACATAGGGTTCACCCTCAATACCTTTAAATATTCCATCCTTTTGCTTAATACTAATGCTGTTCCATCCCATATGAGGTATCTTTAAAGTTCCGTTCTGATTTGGAATTTTGCTGATTTTACCCTCAAATATGGATAAACCTTGTACACCGGGGCTTTCCTCGCTTTCGGTGAACAGCAACTGTAGTCCTAAGCATATTCCCAAAAATGGTTTACCGCTATTTGCAAATTCAATGACGGTATCCTTTATATTTCGGCTTTTCATAGTGTCCATAGTGTCCCCAAAGGAGCCGACACCGGGAAGAATAGCACCGTCAGCACTTAGTATTTCCTCTCTGTTGTCAGTAACCTTACATTCAGCCCCGATAAATTTTAGAGCCTTGTAAACGCTTTGTATATTACCGGCACCATAGTCAATTATAGCAATCATATCGTTTCTCCATCTCATAAATTCTGTGTACATTTTAGCACAGTAAAGTATTTTTTGCAACATTATCACCCAATGAATGAGGTTTTGTAACATATATATTTATTTAAGTTTATTTTAAGTTTATTTCCAATAATTTTCATCTTATTTAATTGAAAATTTAGTTTAAATATGTTAAAATAAATTGACTATGCAAAAGAGGGTACAAAAATGATTAAGCATTTATTAGCCAGAATTGATATTAATATGAATTCCTTTTCAAAAGGACAGAAAAGGATTGCAAAATATATTGAAGAGCATTACGACAAAGCGGCATATATGACAGCCCTAAGGCTGGGAGAAACTGTTGGTGTTTCCGAAAGTACAGTTGTCCGTTTTGCTTCCGAGCTTGGTTACGACGGTTATCCCCAGCTTCAAAAGGCAATGCAGGAGATGATTAAGGAAAAGCTCACCTCTGTTCAGCGTATTGAAGTTACAGAAACTCGAATCGGCAACAACGATGTTCTAACATCTGTGTTGAATCAGGATATTGACAAAATCCGCAGAACTATTGAAGAAATTTCTCACGAGGACTTTAACAATGCCATTAAGTCGCTTTCAAAGGCAAAGGAAATTTATGTCTTTGCAGTAAGGTCAACCTCAGCACTTGCAAGCTTTTTGGGTTACTATTTGCAGCTTATTTTCGGCAATGTTCACATCATAAATACAACATCAAAAAGCTCAACCTACGAAAATCTCTTCAGAATATCGGAAGAAGATGTAATGATAGGCATCAGCTTTCCTCGTTACAGCACAACTGCTGTGGAGGCTATGGAATTTGCACAGGAGAGAAAGGCTGATGTAATAGCCATAACCGACAGTATGGCGTCACCTCTTGTTGAATGTGCCAATCATATTCTGATTGCAAGGAGCGATATGGCGTCTGTTGTGGATTCTCTTGTTGCACCACTTTCACTTATCAACGCACTTGTTGTTGCCTGTGTTTTGGCTGAAAAGGAAAAGGTAAAGGAAACCTTCCACCAGCTTGAAGAGGTATGGACAAGACAGGGAGTATATACCAAGAGAGAAAAAGAAACTCAAAAGGAAATAGAAACCCAAGGGGAAAAGGAAAATGCCTGATGTTATTGTTGTAGGCGGCGGAGCATCGGGAATGATGGCGGCAGGTACAGCAGCATACTACGGTGCAAATGTAACACTCCTTGAAAAGAACAACAGAACAGGCAGAAAAATACTTGTCACAGGTAAGGGCAGATGTAACATTACCAACAACTGCGACAGAGATACTTTTATACAGAATGTTCCCACAAATCCTCGTTTTTTATACAGTGCAATAAGCAATTTTGACAGTCAAGATACTATTTCGTTTTTTAATGAATTAGGCTTAGAAACAAAAACAGAGCGTGGCAACAGGGTTTTTCCTGTTTCCGACAGGGCAATGGATGTTGCCGATGCACTTTATTCATTTGTCAGGAACAGTGGTGTCAAGGTGATAGAGTCAAGAGTAAAGTCACTTATCACACAGGATGATAAGGTCATAGGTGTGGCTGACAGTATGGGCAGAGAATTCTTTGCCGACAGTGTAATCATTGCAACAGGCGGTATGAGTTACCCCGGTACAGGCTCCACAGGTGACGGATATGCACTTGCAAGGTCTGTTGGTCACACGGTTACAAGGCTAAAGCCATCCCTTGTGGGACTTGTTTCAAGTGACAGCTTTTGCGGTGAACTTCAAGGTCTTTCATTAAAAAATGTGGCACTTACTGCATACGAAAACAACAAGGCTATCTACAGGGATTTTGGCGAAATGGTGTTTACCCACAGGGGTGTATCAGGACCTGTTGTTTTGTCTGCAAGTGCTCATATGAGGGATTTTGACAAAAAGTCATACAGTATTTCCCTTGATATTAAACCTGCGTTGTCGGAAGAAAAGTTAGATTTAAGACTTCAAAGGGAATTTACAAATCACAAAAACAATCAAATAAATAATTCTTTAAAAGAATTATTACCTAAAAAGTTAATTCCTGTTATTCTCAAAAGATGGGGAATAGAGGAAACAAAAAAATGTAATTCTATAACCAAAGAAGAACGGAAGGTTCTCCTTGATTTATTAAAAAATTTCACTGTAAATATATCCTCTTTAGGCAGTATCAGCGAGGCTATCATAACTTCAGGTGGTATTTCTACCAAAGAAATCAGCCCTAAAACTATGGAAAGCAAACTGATTTCAAACCTTTTCTTCTGTGGAGAAGTAATTGATGTAGATGCCTACACAGGGGGATTTAACTTGCAAATTGCCTTTTCAACAGGCAGACTTGCGGGATATTACAGTGCTATAAAGGAAGGATAAAAATATGTCTATTGCAATTGCTATTGACGGACCTGCCGGTGCCGGAAAATCATCACTTTCAAAGGAGGTTGCCAAGGAGCTTTCTTTCATCTATGTTGACACAGGCGCTTTGTACAGAACTATCGGTCTTGCCGCCTCAAGAAAGGGAATTTCTAAGGATGATAAAGATGGCATTGTGTCACTTCTAAGTGAAATTGAAGTAAAGCTTGCCTTTAACGATGAGGGAACTCAAATTGTTCTCCTTAACGGCGAGGATGTTTCGGGATATATCAGAACTCCACAGGCGTCTATGTATGCCTCTGCTGTTTCTGCAATACCTGAGGTCAGGGCATTTTTGCTCGACTTACAGCGTAATATGGCTAAAAACGACAATGTTATTATGGACGGCAGGGATATCGGTACGGTAGTACTGCCTGACGCTAAAATCAAAATTTTCCTTACAGCCTCTGCCGAAAAGAGGGCAATGAGAAGATACAAGGAGAACATTGAAAAGGGAATTGATGTTTCCTACGAGGATGTGCTTAAGGATGTAAACGAAAGAGATTACAACGACAGCCACCGTGAAATAGCGCCGTTAAAACCTGCCGAGGACAGCATCACTGTTGACACAAGCGACTATGACTTTGAAGGGTCAAAAAACTTATTACTTAAGGTTATAAGGGAGAGAATGTAATGTCTGAGCCAAAAGAAATGAAGATAAAAGAACATCTGATTTTTTACAAAGTCTGCAAGGTTATTGTTCTTCCCATATTCAAACTGATTTTCCGTTATAAGACCATTAGGGAGTGCGAACTTCCCAAAGATGGCAGTTACATAATAGCCTGTAACCACCTTTCCTACACAGACCCTGTTTTCGTTGGTCTTACCCACAAAAGAAGAGTTTATTTTATGGCAAAGTCAGAGCTTTTCAGAAATCCTTTCTTTGGTGCGTTAATCAGAGTTTTGGGTGCTTTCCCTGTTACAAGGGGTGCAAATGACGGTAAGGCTATCGCAACAGGTGAGGACTTAATTAATAACGGAAAGGTAATGACAATTTTCCTTGAAGGAGGAAGAAGTAAAACAGGTGAGCTTTTGCGACCAAGGAGTGGCTGTGCAGTTGTTGCCCGTCAGACAAAAGCACCTGTTGTACCAATGTGCATAACCGTTGTGGGCAAAAGCAAAAGCGTCTTTGCAAAGCGTGTGATTCGCATAGGAAAGCCGTTATCTTACGAGGAGCTTGGTTTCAGCAACGACGAGGAGCCGTCACCAAGAGAATTTCGTACAGCCTCAAAAATAATTATGAACGAAATTACAAAGTTTAGAGAAATGGACAGAGTGGATAAATGAAAAAAGTAATTGTTGCAAAGTCAGCAGGCTTTTGCTTTGGTGTAAACAGGGCAATCGAAATTGTAAATAAGCTTGTTGATGAAAACAAATCTGTATGTACACTTGGACCGATTATTCACAATATGCAGGTGGTACAGGAGCTTAACGAAAAAGGTGTTGTTGCCATTGATTCCATAGATGAGGCAAAACAGGAGGACACAGTTGTAATTCGTTCCCACGGAGTTTCCCAAAAGGTGATAGACAATATAAAGGAAAAAAATCTAAACTATGTTGATGCAACCTGTCCATTTGTTGCAAAAATTCACAAAATTGTGAAAGAGGCAAAGGAGGACGAGATTGTAATTATAGCCGGCGACAAGCTTCATCCCGAGGTTCAGGGTATAATGGGACATTGTTCTGCACAGTGCTACACTTTTAAGAATTTGGAAGAATTGGCAGAAATATTTAAAATAATTCCTCCAGAGAAAAATAATTTCATAAAAATTGTAGCACAAACAACTTTCGACCTAAAAGAATGGGAAAAAAGTATAAAAAGTTTAAAAAATGTCTATACAAATGCAAAAATTTTTGATACAATATGTAATGCTACGACCTTACGCCAGAAAGAGGCGGCTGAAATTTCAAAATCAGTCGATATGATGTTTGTTATTGGCGATAAACACAGCTCAAACTCTTTTAAGTTATATAGTATCTGCTCTTCAAATTGCAAAAATACCTTTTTTATTGAAACTGCAGAGGAACTACCGGTAAAAGAGATAAGTAAGGCAGATAGTATAGGCGTAACAGCCGGTGCGTCAACACCGGCAAGGATTATTAAGGAGGTTCTGGATAAAATGAGTGAAGTAAACACATCCAGCGTGAATGAAAATGAATTGAGCTTTGAGGAGATGCTTGAAGAGTCTCTAAAGAGTATGAATACAAATGAGAGGGTAATGGGCACTGTTATGAGCATAGCCGCCAACGGTGATGTTTCTGTTGATGTTGGCAGAAAACAGGCAGGATATATTCCTAACGACGAAATTTCTTTCGACCCAACAGTAACAGCCAACGATGTACTCAAGGTTGGCGACGAAATTGAGCTTCTTATTATGAAGACTAACGACCAAGAGGGCACAATTATGCTTTCCAAAAAGAGAGTAGACGCTCAGAAAAACTGGGAAGAGCTTGAAGCCCTTGCTGAGAGCGACGAAATCTTTACAGGCAAGGTTATCGAGGCTGTTAACGGCGGCGTTATTGCAATGCTCAAGGGCAACCGTATCTTTATCCCTGCTTCCCAAGCAACTCTTACTCGTGATGAGGATGCATCAGAGTTAGTGGGCAAGGAAGTTCAGTTCAGACTTCTTGAGGTTTCCAAGAAGGGCAGAAGAAAGAGAGCAATCGGCTCAATCAGAGCTGTTCTTAAGGAAAAGAGAGCAGAAGAAAAGGCAAAGCTCCTTGAGAATTTGGCTGTTGGCAATACATATATGGGTACAGTTAAGTCCCTCACAAGCTACGGTGCATTTGTTGACATCGGCGGCGTTTACGGTATGATTCACATCAGTGAGCTTAGCTGGTCAAGAATTAAGCACCCATCAGAGGTTGTTAATGTTGGTGACAAGGTTGCTGTTTACATTAAGGATATCAACGAAGAAACAAAGAAGATTTCTCTTGGCTACAAGAAGGACGAGGACAACCCATGGTTCATCCTTGAAAACCAGTATCCTGTTGGAACAGTTGCAAAGTGCAAGATTGTCGGTCTTACAACATTCGGTGCATTCGCAAACATTATCCCGGGTATTGACGGTCTTATCCACATCAGCCAGATTTCTAACAAGAGAATTGAAAAGCCTGAGGATGTTCTCGCAGTAGGCGACGAGGTTGAGGCAAAGATTATTGCTATCGACTTTGAGAAGAAGAGAGTTTCACTTTCTATGCGTGCTCTTATCGTTGAAGAAACAGCAGAAGAGGCAGTAGAAGAGACACCTGCTGAGGTTGAAGAAGAAACTGCTGAATAATTAATCTATAAAGATAAAAGGAGGCACCTTTTTGGTGCCTCTGTTTTATAATAACAGGAATTAGTACAATAATACGAATAATAGTATTTATGAGGTGATTTTATGAATAATGAAATAATTGAACAAACAAAAGAAGTTTTTAATGAGGTTATTGAAAAGGCAAATCTGAAAAAGGACGACATCCTTGTAATAGGTTGCTCAACCTCCGAAATTAACGGAAGTCCTATGGGCACTGACAGTAACCTTGCTTTAGCCAAGGATGTTTACAGTGCCTTTTACGATACACTAAAGTCAATGGGTGTTTATATGGCTGTTCAGTGCTGTGAACACCTTAACAGAGCATTAGTTGTAGAAAAATCTCTTGCAGACAAGTTAGGTCTTGAAAGGGTGAATGTTGTTCCACAGCCAAAGGCAGGCGGTTCCTCCGCTACAACGGCATTCAGCCTGTTTGACAACCCTGTAATGGTGGAGCATATCAAGGCTGATGCGGGAATAGATATTGGTGGGGTGCTTATTGGTATGCACCTTAAGGAAACAGCAGTACCTCTTAAAATGACTCACAAAAAAATCGGCAAAGCAATCATAATAGCCGCAAGAACCCGACCAAAATTTATTGGCGGAATGAGGGCTGTTTATGACGAAAATTTACTTTAGGAGGGGCATATGACACACGAAGAAATACAAAATAATAAAGAAGAATTTATTAGAATTTATAAGGAAAACATATCAAGAGAGGGCAGTGAAGAACTGCTTAAATGGATTGAAAAAACCGACTTTTTCACTGCCCCTGCAAGCAGTAGATTTCACTATGCCTGCGAGGGCGGACTTTGCGCCCACTCCATTTCCGTCTATAAAACCTTAATGGAAAAGCACTTTGACGAGGAAACTGACGATATAGAAAGCTTTACAATATCGGCTTTGCTCCACGACCTATGTAAGGCTGAGTTTTATAAGGTAAGTACCCGTAATGTAAAGAATGAAACAACAGGACAGTGGGAAAAGGTACCGTATTTTTCAGTTGAGGACAAATTCCCCTACGGTCACGGTGAAAAGTCAGTATTCCTCATAGAGCGTAAAATGCGACTAAAGCTTGAAGAGGCTATGGCTATCCGTTGGCATATGGGCGGTTTTGACGAGGGCGGCGGATATTCCATCAGCTTGGCATATGACAAATATCCCCTTGCAGTAAAACTTCATCTCTCTGACCTTGAATCCACCTATTTAAGGGAAAAAGGCACATCAGATGTTAACAGAAAGTAGTAATTATGAATTTAGAAACAGCAAAGGTTAAAGCAGAACAACTGCGAAAAGAAATAACCTACCACAACAACCTTTATTACAACAAGGATAATCCTGAAATATCAGACTTTGAGTATGACAAAATGCTGAGAGAACTGGAAAATATTGAGGCAGAATTTCCGTCACTTGTAACACCCGATTCCCCAACTCAAAATGTGGGGGGGAACGCAGGGGAAAAGTTCAGCCCTGTAACTCACACAGTTCAAATGGCAAGTCTGCACGACTCATTCAGCCACGGTGAGCTACTTGACTTTGACCGCAGAGTGCGTGAAGCTGTGGGTTCAACAAAGTATGTTGTTGAGCCTAAAATTGACGGACTTTCCGTTTCCTGTGAATACGAGAATGGCGTTTTTGTCCGTGGTTCAACCCGTGGTGACGGTATAACAGGCGAGGATATTACAGACAACCTGCTGACAATTAAGTCACTACCAAAAAGGCTGAAAAAAGCGCCGGAATTTCTCGAAGTTCGTGGCGAGGTTTATATGTCTGACGAAAATTTCCTGAATCTTGTTAAGTATCAGGAAGAAAACGAGGAAAAAACCTTTAAAAACCCACGAAATGCCGCCGCCGGTTCACTAAGACAAAAGGACTCAAAAATTACCGCACAGAGGAATTTGGATATTTTTCTCTTCAATATCCAACAGGTGAGAGGAATTGAGATAAACACCCACAAGGAAGGTCTTGATTACCTTACAGAAATGGGTTTTCCAACACCGCCATTTTATAATTTGTATGACGATATTAAGGATGCAATAGAGGAAATCGAACACATCAACAATATTCGTGGTACTCTTGGCTTCCCTATTGACGGAGCAGTTGTAAAGGTAAATGATTATTCTCAAAGAGAATTATTAGGCAGTACGGCAAAGTTCCCAAAATGGGCAGAGGCGTATAAATACCCTCCCGAGGAAAAGGAAACAAAGCTCCTTGACATTGAAATCAATGTGGGCAGAACCGGGGCATTGACACCTGTGGGAATTTTTCAGCCTGTCAATCTGTCAGGCACAACAGTAAGCAGAGCAGTTTTACACAACGAGGATTTCATAAAGGAAAAGGACATCAGAATCGGCGACACAGTTGTAATCCGTAAAGCCGGTGAGATTATCCCCGAGGTTGTTTCCCTAAAGTGCCACGGAGAAAATACCGTTCCATTTCAGTTTCCAACAACCTGTCCATCCTGTGGCAGTACAGTTTCAAGGGACGGTGACGAGTCGGCAATTCGCTGTACCAACACAGAATGTCCGGCACAACTCCTTAGACACCTAATCCACTTTGTCAGCCGTGACGCTATGGATATTGAGGGACTTGGTCCGTCAGTACTGGAACAGCTTGTTAATTCAGGTCTGGTTAAGTCACCGGTTGACCTTTACAAATTAACTCCAATGGATGTTCTCGGACTGGAAAGGAAAGGGGAAAAATCAGCCCTAAACCTTATTGAGTCAATAGAAAAATCAAAAGGACAGGAGCTTTACAGGCTTATCTTTGCACTTGGTATTCGCCACATAGGACAAAAGGCAGCAAAGCTACTGTGTCAGCATCTCCATACCATTGAAAATATTATGAACAGCACCGCTGAGGATTACACCTCAATAGACGGCTTTGGTGATGTCATGGCACAGAGCATTGTAGAATATTTCAGTCACAAAGAAAGCAGAAACCTTATTGCAGAGCTAAAAGAATGTGGAGTAAAAATGCCACCGGTAGAGGAAAATTCCGATGACGGAAACCTAAAGGGGCTTACATTTGTCCTAACAGGCACACTTCCAACCCTTAAAAGGAGCGAAGCCTCAAAGCTGATTGAAAATGCCGGTGGAAAAACCTCATCCTCCGTCAGCAAGAAAACAAGCTATGTTGTAGCAGGAGAAGAAGCCGGAAGTAAGCTGACAAAAGCCCAAAGCCTTGGTGTAAAAGTAATCACCGAAGAACAACTCCTTGAAATGCTTAAATAATAATTATATATGACTGCCTTTTGGCGGTCATATTTTTTTGCCTGTTTTCATATCTTTTAGAGAAAGGAATGAAAATTATGGACAAAACTTATGATGTACTTAAGGAAGTAACCTCTGTATTGCCGGAAAGAATTGCACTCATTATTTTATCTCTGCCAAAGGAGATTAAGGAGGATATTCAGGAAATCCGTCTGCGTATCAATATGCCTGTCACAGTAAGCTGTAACAAACACACCTACTACCTTACGGACAAGTCCTTCACCGCCGATTTATTCACCAATCTACACTACATAAAGGTGACTAAGGGAGATATTAACGAGTGCTTTTCAAAGGCTTGTACCTACTCCGTATATAACCGCCAAAGCGAAATTGCAAATGGTTTCATCACAATAAACGGCGGTCACAGAATGGGAATTTCAGGCTCGGCTGTGTACGGAAACGGCGAGCTTATCAATGTAAAGGACATTTCTTCCCTTAATATTCGTGTTTCAAGGGAATTTATCGGCTGTAGCAGAAGCCTTTTAGACCAGCTCCAAAACAGCCTTGACAGTATGCTCATCTGCGGTAAACCCTGTTCGGGAAAAACTACTCTAATTCGTGATATTGCCCGTTCACTTTCTATTGACTACGGCAAAAAAGTTTGCGTAATCGACTCCCGAAACGAAATTTCCGCCACCTTTAAGGGTGAACCCAAAAAAGACCTTGGCAATGCCGATGTTTTCACAATGTACAAAAAGTCCGACGGTATAACACAGGCTATCAGGAATATGTCCCCCGACTTTGTAATCTGCGACGAAATTCTCACAACTAAAGAGGTTGAGGCAATTTCTCACGGTATAAACTCAGGTGTAAGCTTTATTGCCACCGTACACTGTTCCTCTGCCAAGGAGCTTGTTAATAAGTCACTTTTTAAGGAAATTCTCAGTCTTAACGCATTTTCAAAGGCTGTTTTGCTTAAAAACAAAAACAACCCTTGTGAGGTTGATTCCATAATTGATATGAAAGAGCTTTTTAAGAAAAATGAGTGTTAAATTATTTGGACTTCTGTTAGTCTTTCTGTTTTTTACACTAATCGGCTTTTATCAGTCCTACAAGCTGACAAGGAGAAGAAACAATTTAGGTGAAATTCTCCTTTTCCTAAACAGAATGGAAACTAATATCCGATACAGAAACGACGATATTTTTACACTTGTCTTTGAATGTGCAGAGGACATTCTTGTACCTCTGAAAAATGCTGTTGATATTGAGGGTTATAACAGGGAAATTCAGTCCTTATCACTTGAAAAGCAGGACAAGGCTCTACTTGCAAAATTTTTCAGCGGTCTTGGCTCAACGGATATTGAGGGGCAATTAAGCCACATAAAGTTATACACAGAATTTTTTAATGAGCAGTACGAAAAATCAAAGGAAGACATTATAAAGAAGTCAAAGCTATACCGTATGCTTGGGCTGTTTTCAGGTCTTGCCTTTGTGGTAATGTTTATATAAAGGATGATACAATGGATGTAGATATGATTTTTAAAATTGCGGCAATAGGAATTATTGTCGCTGTCCTCAATCAGCTTTTAATCAGGAGCGGACGGGAGGAACAGGCTCTACTCACTACAATAATGGGACTGATTGTTGCCCTTATGATGATAATTTCACAAATAAGCACATTGTTTGACACAATCAAGTCGGTGTTCGGACTATGATGGACATTACCCTTGTCTGCGTAATTTCCGTTGTTGCCTTCGTTTTTTCCCTAAGCCTAAAAAAATACCACCCCTCAATTTCACTAATAATAATCCTGTTTACATCTGTGATGATTCTTCTGTACCTACTTGACTATTTTGGAGAGGTCACTGCATACATTAAGGAGCTTTTCAACAGCGTTAATATAAGTAGCGAATATATAACATTGCTACTAAAATGCACAGGAATTTGTTTTATCACCGAGTTTACCTGTGATGTGTGCAAGGAGTCAGGCTACACATCTCTTTCTTCTCAAATTTCCCTTGCCGGCAAGGTTATCACCCTGATTATGGCACTGCCACTTTTTAAAGAGGTTTTGTCAATTTCTCTTTCCTTGGCAGGTGTACAATGAAAAGGATAGTAATACCTCTGCTCATAATAATTATCCCTGTTTTGTCGGTTTGTTCATTTAGTGCCTCAACATTTTCAGATGCCCTTGAAGAAATCGGCGGCGGTAACCTGTCAAATAGCCTTGACCAAAATTCCCGGGATTCACTAAATAATCTGGGAATTGACGAAGAGGACTACAACAGTATAATCAACCTTTCCTTTTCTGACTTTTTTAAGGAGATTATCAGAATTGCAGGGCAGGAGGGTGTTACACCCCTTTCTTCCTCTGCACTTGTAATGTGTATGCTCCTTATATATTCAGTCTTTGATAATTTTCGTGACGACCTGAAAAGCCGAAATATGCAAAGCATTTCAGACGCTGTATTTGTCCTTATAATTACTCTTTCAATTGTAACCCCTGTTGTTTCTGTTGTGAACAGAGCAGTCACCTCAATAGAAAACGCAGGTAGCTTTATGCTCATTTATATCCCCATTATGGTGGTAGCACTAATCACAAATGGACAAGGAGTAACCGGTGCGTCCTACTACTCCTTTGTTGTAATGGTTGGGGAGGGAATAACTTGGCTTTCTTCCCACCTAATTGCACCTCTGTTAAGTGTATTTTTAGGTGTGTCGGTGACATCCTCTGTGTCCTCAGACATCAAGCTTGACGGCATCATCAGAGAACTTTCAAAATTCATCAAGTGGGTAATAGCATTTGTAATGACGGTATTTTCAGGACTTTTAACCTTTAAAACACTTATAACCACAGCGGCAGATACAGTTTCAACAAGGGCGGTTCGTTTTACTCTGTCATCCTTTATCCCAATAGTGGGTTCTGCACTTTCCGAGGCATACAAGACTATTCAGGGAAGTATGACTCTCTTAAAAACAGGTTTGGGAGTGTTTGTAATAATCAGTGTTGTAATTGTGTTTTTGCCTGTTGTTATCAACTGTCTGTTGTGGATAGTTTCCCTCAACATTTCAAGCGGTGTTGCCGATATGCTGGGCGTCAAGGCACCCTCGTCTGTCCTTAAATGTTGCAGTTCTGTTTTGTCAACACTTCTTGTAATCATTCTTTGTGTAATGGCAATCTATGTAATCAGCACAGCTATAATTTTAACATTGGGGAGTACAAAGTGAGTACAGTAACAAACACCGCAGTTGTGCTTTGCACCTGTGTCATAGCCTGTATATTGATAAAAATGCTTGTACCACAGGGCAGAACACAAAAAACTATGAACATCATAGTAACAGCATTTTTGATTATTGTAATGATTTCCCCAATAAAAAACCTTGTAGCCTCCGGCAAATCCTTTGATATTTCCACTCCCGATGAAAGCAAAATTATGGAGGAATACAGCGGTAAAGTCCTGTCCCAAACACAGGACAATCTGCGAAAATCCCTGTTGTCGGTTTTAGAGCAAAACGGTGTAACTCCCGACGATGTTTTTGTAAAACTAAAAACAGACAATGAAAACGGAATAATCATAGACTACATCTACATATACTTAAATGAAAACAGCAGAGCAAAAAGCGGTGACGCAATTAAAATAACAGAAGAAAATTTCAGTATTACCCCGGAGATAGTAGTGAAGTAAATGAAAAATTTATTGACAAAGCTAAAAAATGACAAAAACCTGATACGAATAATTTATATAATCGGATTGTTGGGAATAGCGCTCATTTTTATTTCAAGTTTTTTCGGAACAGACGGTGACGACTCATCCCATTCAGGTGACATAAGTGAATACCGCTCTGCGGAAGAAACGAGAATTGAAAAAATGGTAGAGTCAATAGAGGGTGTGGGAGATGCCCGTGTTTTAATAACAATGGAAAATTCCGCCGAACAGGTGTATTCCGATAAATCGGTGGTCAAGGAGATTGAGCCGACGGTGAGAGGTGTAATGATAGTCTGCCGAGGGGCTGACAATCCGTTAATTAAGGAAACTGTGCTTGAGTCTGTGACAAAAGCACTTAACATATCTTCCGACAAGGTATGTATAGCAAAACTGAAAGAGGAGTAATTATGAAGATTAACAAGAGAAATATAATTGTAGCATCCCTTATAGTGGCACTTAGTGCGGCTGTGTACCTTAACTGGCAGTTTGGTGATTCAGCATCACTTCTTACCTCATCCACCAAAGAATTAGGAGAGGCAGAGTATGTAAATAACGAAATATCAGGTGCAACTCCGTCGGAAGCCACACTTTCAAGCAAACAGTCAAACTATTTTGCACAGGCGAGGACAAAGAGAGAGGAGTCACAGTCCAAGGTGGTAAACATTGCAAAAGAGGTGCTTGAAAAGTCCGATTCATCAGAAAAGGCAAAGGAAAGTGCCGAAATACAGGCGGAGAAAATCGAAACCTACATTACATATCAGACAAATATTGAAAACCTCCTAAAGGCAAAGGGCTTTTCAGACGCACTGTGTTGTATAACAGAAGAAGGTTGCACAGTTGTTGTGCCGAAGAATGATATGCAGGACGACAGTCCAATGATAATAAAGGATGTTGTCTTTGGTCAGACAGGAATAGACTTTGACAATATTACAATTACGGAGATTTAGCCTTACTCTGTGTTTACATTTTTGCTCCTGTATGGTATAATAATCCTAATATTTTTTAGGTAGGAGATACCATAATGAGCGACAATAAAATTTCAAGATACAAAGAGAGAGAACAGGCATTTTTAATTTGCTTTGAAAAATTGTTCAGCGACGCCTCTATTTCAGAAATTTCTGAATGTGCCGAGGAGTCCCGTGACGATAATTACAGCGATTTTGCCCTTGAGTGTGCCAAGGGTGTGGAGGATAATCTGGAGGAAATCGACAAGATTATTTCCGACCACCTTTCAGCAAAGTGGAAGCTTAACAGAATCAGCAAAGTTTCCCTTAGTATTCTCCGCCTTGCAGTGTATGAGATGAAGTATGTTGAGGATATTCCCTCAAATGTATCAATAAACGAGGCTGTGGAGCTTAGCAAAAAGTTCTCAGGCGAAGAGGAATACAAGTTTGTAAACGGCATTTTGGGTGCTGTGTCAAAGGACATCTGATGGCTGTTTTTTTAGGAATAGACACAAGCAACTACACAACATCCCTTGCCCTTTACAATAGTGACAGCAAAAGTGATATTTCCGTAAGAAAGCTTCTTCCTGTAAAAGAGGGTGAGCTTGGTATTCGCCAAAGTGACGCTGTGTTTCACCATAACCGTCAGCTACCTGTACTTTTCCGGGAGCTTATGGATAAAAACAATGTAGCAATAACTGCAATAGGTGTTTCGGAAAAGCCACGACCCATAGAGGGCAGTTATATGCCTTGCTTTACTGTGGGAACAGGTTACGCAAGTGTACTTGGTAAGGCACTTTCTGTGCCTGTTTACACCTTTACTCACCAGCACGGTCACATAGTGTCAGCACTTTATTCGGTGGGTAGGCTTGACCTTATAGGCAAGCCTTTTTTGTCCTTTCACATAAGCGGCGGCACAACTGAGGCACTTCTTGTTGACAGGGATTTTAACATAAAACTTGTTGCAAAAACACTTGACCTTAACGCAGGACAGGCTGTTGACAGAGTAGGTCTTATGCTTGGGTGCAAATTCCCCTGCGGAAAAGAGCTTGAACAAATAGCGCTAAAGTATGACGGTATTGTTAAGGTTCACCCAACACTAAAGGACGGTAACTGTTGTTTAAGCGGTCTTGAAAATATCTGCAAAAATATGCTGGGTAAGGGAGAAAGCAAAGAAAAAACAGCATATTTTTGTCTTAAATTTATAGAAGAAACTCTATACAAAATGTCAATTTCTTTAAAAGAAAAATACGGGAATCTCCCCATAATTTTTGCAGGGGGAGTTATGAGCAATAAAATAATAAGTAAGAGTATGAAATCAAGGCTTAACTGCATTTTTGCAAAGCCTGAGTATTCAACAGATAATGGGGTGGGAATAGCCTGCCTTGCAGAAAAAGCGTGGAACAATGCAAACAAATAAGGTTTTAACAGTATCACAACTAAATTATTATGTAAAATCAGTTCTTGACAGCGACCCAAGACTGAACTATGTCTTTTTAACAGGTGAAATATCAAATCTTACCGACCACTACAAAAGCGGTCATATCTATCTTTCACTAAAGGACAGCAAATCTATTATCAGAAGTGTTATGTTTGCGGGAAATGCCCGTAACCTAAAGTTTAAACCTACAGAGGGTATGAAGGTTATCTGCCGTGGCAGAGTCACTCTGTACGAGGCAACAGGTCAGTACCAGTACTACATTGAGGATATGCAGCCTGACGGTGTGGGAGCGCTTTTTCAGGCTTATGAACAGCTAAAAAATAAGCTGTCGGCAGAGGGACTTTTTGACAGTAGATACAAAAAGCCAATTCCTCGTTTTCCCTCAACCATCGGCATTATTACCAGTCCCACAGGTGCGGCTGTTCAGGATATAAAGAATATTTTAACAAGAAGGCATCCATCTGTAAACATTGTGCTGTGTCCTGTCCTTGTACAGGGCGAAAATGCTGTTCCTCAGCTTATTAACGCTGTGGAAAGGCTCAACGAATATAACCTTTGCGACACAATTATCATAGGCAGAGGCGGTGGCTCGATAGAGGATTTATGGGCATTTAACGACGAAAACCTTGCAAGAACAATTTTTAAGAGTAAAATTCCGGTTATCTCTGCTGTGGGTCACGAAACCGACTTTACAATTTGCGATTTTGTATCGGACTTGCGTGCCCCAACACCGTCAGCGGCGGCTGAGCTTGCAGTACCGGACAAACAGGAGCTTTTCCAGTATTACGACTCGCAAAAGCAGTATCTTTCTTCACTAATTGACAGCAGAATCAGTGAGTACAGAAATATTCTTTCCCAAAGTGCAACTGAGCTGATTTCACTTTCGCCTAAGGAAAGCTTAAAGAATATTGAAAATGAGCTTACAATAAACACACACAGATTATCCACCTTATCAAATCAACTTTTTGAAAATAAAAAGCAGGAAATTTCACTTTTGGCATCTCGCCTTGAGTCGCTGAATCCTGTTTCAATTATGAAAAGAGGATACTCTGTTGTAACTAAGGATGATAAAACCGTAACTTCGGTTAAGGAAGTTAAAGAGGGGGATACACTTGCCATTGATGTAACTGATGGCAGGATTATTTCCAGGGTAATGGGTGAATAATATGTCTTTCGTACATCTCCACTTACACACAGAATACAGCTTACTTGACGGAGCCTGTCGAATAGACAGGCTTGCTTCAGTATGCAAAGAAAAAAATATGAACGCCGTAGCCATTACCGACCACGGTGTAATGTACGGTGTAATCGACTTTTACCGTTCCTGTAAAAAAGAGGGCATAAAGCCTATAATCGGCTGTGAGGTGTATGTTGCCCCAAGGAGCAGATTTGACAGTACCTTTGACTTGGACAAGGAGTATTACCATATGATTCTCCTTTGCGAAAATAATCAGGGCTATCAAAATTTGATTAAGCTTGTTTCACTTGGCTTTACAGAGGGATTTTACAAAAAACCCAGAGTAGATAGGGAACTGCTGGAAAAATATCACGAAGGGCTTATCTGCCTTTCCGCTTGTCTTGCAGGTGAAATCCCACGAAAAATAGTGAAAAACGATTATGAAGAGGCAAAGAAAACAGCGCTTTACTATCAAAATTTATTCGGCAAAGAAAACTTTTTCCTTGAACTGCAAAACCACGGAATAAGGGAAGAAGTCCTTGTAGCCGAAAAGCTAAAGACACTTTCACAGGAAATAAATGCTCCAATGGTGGTTACAAATGACTGCCATTATATTGAAAAATCCGAGAGTAAAATGCACGAAATTCTCCTGTGCATACAAACTAACCACACAATCCATGATGACGACAAAATGGAGTTTCAAACAGAGGAATTTTACCTTAAAACCGAGGAAGAAATGCGTCAGCTTTTCCCCGACTTGGATGAAGCCTTTGAAAACACTCAAAAAATTGCCGACAGATGTAATGTTGAGTTCGAGTTTGGTGTTCGCAAACTTCCAAACTTTGATGTTCCCAACAACGAGAACCATTTTGAATATTTTAGGAGAAATTGCTATGAGGGTCTGTACCGTCACTACGGCGAAAACCCCGACAAAGCTATAATAGACAGGCTCCGGTATGAGCTTTCCGTTATAAATCATATGGGCTTTGTTGACTATTACCTCATTGTCAACGACTTTGTTCAGTTTGCCAAAAAAAGTGGTATTCCCGTAGGCCCCGGCAGAGGCTCCGGTGCAGGTTCCCTCTGTGCCTATTGTATCGGAATTACAGGCATTGACCCCATTAAGTATGATTTACTATTTGAGCGTTTTCTTAACCCCGAAAGGGTTTCTATGCCCGACTTTGATATTGACTTTTGCAAGGACAGACGTCCTGAGGTTATCCAGTATGTTATTGATAAGTACGGAAAGGACAAGGTAGCCCAGATTATCGCCTTTGGTACAATGGCGGCAAGGGGTGCAATCCGTGATGTGGGCAGGGCAATGGGAATTTCCTACGCACTGTGCGACAAGGTTGCAAAGCTTGTTCCCTTTGATATAAATATGACCCTTGATAAGGCGCTAAAGCTCAGCCCTGAGCTGAACAGTATGTATAAGGGTGACGCTGAAATAAAAGAGCTTATAGATATGAGCAAGGCGATTGAGGGTATGCCCCGTCACGCAACAATGCACGCCGCAGGTGTTGTTATTACAAAAGACCCTGTTTCCGACTATGTTCCTCTTTCAAAAAATGACGACAATGTTGTAACCCAGTTTACTATGACTACATTAGAGGAGCTTGGTCTTTTAAAAATGGACTTTTTGGGACTAAGAAACCTTACTGTTATAAGTGACGCCGTAAAGATGATTAACAGGGTTGAGCCTGATTTCAATATAGACGATATACCACTTGATGACAAGGCAGTTTACGATATGATGTCAACAGGTCAGTCCGAGGGTGTTTTCCAGTTTGAAAGTCAGGGTATGAAAAATGTGTTAACCCAGCTAAAACCTGAATCTTTAGAGGATTTAATAGCAGTAATTTCCCTTTACCGTCCGGGACCAATGGACAGTATTCCAATGTATATTGAAAACCGCCATAATCCACAGAAAGTAACCTACAAGCACCCACTCTTAAAGGATATTCTCAATGTAACCTACGGGTGCATTGTGTATCAGGAACAGGTAATGCAGATTTTCCGCACACTTGCCGGGTACTCCTTGGGAAGAGCCGATATTGTTCGCCGTGCAATGAGTAAGAAAAAGCATAAGGTTATGGAGGAAGAAAGACAAATCTTCATCAACGGCTATATCAACGAAAAGGGTGAAGTTGAGGTTGAGGGTTGCCTTAGAAGAGGTGTTGACAAGGCGACAGCAATTTCCATTTACAACGATATGGAAAGCTTTGCGTCCTATGCCTTTAACAAATCCCATGCCGCATCCTATGCAACAATTTCCTACCAGACAGCCTACCTAAAGTGCCACTATCCAAGGTTTTATATGGCGGCACTACTTACAAGCGTCCTTGACAATCAAAACAAAATGGCTGTGTATATCGAGGAATGTAACCGCATAGGCATCAAGGTTTTACCTCCAAGCGTAAACTATTCCTCACAGGGTTTTACAGTAGTTGACGACCATATTCGCTTTGGTCTTATGGCTATAAAAAATCTTGGCAAAAACATCATTGACGCAATTGTAGAGGAAAGAAAAAAGTCAAAGTTTAAGTCATTTTACGATTTTTGCAAGCGGCTTTACGGCAAAAATATGAACTCAAGAGGTATCGAAAGCCTTATTAAATCAGGTGCCCTTGACAATTTAGGTGCAAACAGACGACAAATGCTATCTGTTTACAAAATTATCCTTGAAAATCTTGAATATGACAGACGGAAAAATGTAGAGGGTCAGCTTTCATTCTTTGATATGGGCGGAAATGATGGCGAAAATCAAACTGAAAATCAAACAGTTGAAATACCAACACTTTCCGAATTTCCTATTTCTGAATTGCTCTCAATGGAAAAGGAAATTGCAGGTATGTACCTCAGCGGTCATCCTCTGTATGAGTATGACGCCTACATTAACCTTATAAAAGCCGACAAAATCGGTGATATTATCACCAATGATAACGGTTTTTATCGTGACGGACAGCAGATAAGGTTGTTTGTTATAATCAATAAGATAAAAAATCAAATTACAAAATCAAATCAAATGATGTCCTTTGTCACAGTTGAAGACAGGTCAGGCTCTATTGAAACCATTATTTTTCCCAAAACCCTTGCAGAATACGGAAATTATATCTATGAGGGGAACATCATTGAGGCTGTGGGTACAGTTAACATCAGGGAAAATGAAGACCCAAAGGTAGTGGTAAATCAAATCAGACCGGCACCGCCAAAGGACAAAATACCAACTAATATTGTAAAGGATAAAATAAGCAAAAACAAAATAACCAATAAAGCAAATCCTGTTGAAAAAATCGGCAACAGACCTGTTGTAAAGCCGGATAAGCTGTACATTAAAATCCCCGACAGAAAGGGCGAAAAGTACAAAAAGGTGAAAAATCTTTTAGAAATTTTTTCAGGCAGTACAATGGTTATGTTCTTTGTAGAGGAGGAAAACAAGCTATACAAGGCTCCAAGACAGCTTTGGGCAGATGTAAATGATGTATTTCTTAGCGAACTACGGTATATTTTAGGCAAAGAAAATGTTGTATTCAGGTAAAATGACAAAAAACACTTGATTATTACAAGGGTTTTGTATTATAATAAACACATACTTTTATAAATAAGTTATCCGGGGGGAATAAAAAATGGCAAAAGATAGGATAGCAGTTTTAACAAGCGGCGGTGACGCACCGGGTATGAATGCCGTTGTAAGAGCAGTTGTTCGTACAGGTATCAACAAGGGATTTGATGTGCTTGGTATCAAAAGAGGTTACCGTGGACTGCTTAAAAAAGATTTTGTAGAGATGGATCTTCGTTCTGTAACTAATATACTCAGCCTTGGCGGTACTATTCTTTACACAGCAAGAAGTCTTGAGTTCCAAAAGCCTGAGGGCATTAAAAAGGCTGCTGAAAATTGCAGAGAGCTTGGCATCAAGGGTATGGTTGTCATTGGCGGCGACGGTTCCTTTATGGGCGCAAGAGCCCTTTCCGAGCAGGGCGTTCCTTGTATCGGTGTTCCCGGCACAATAGATAACGATATTGCTTGTTCCGAGTACACAGTAGGCTTTGACACTGCTATGAACACAGCAATGGAAATGGTTGATAAAATCCGTGATACTTCCCAGTCCCACGACAGATGCTCTGTTGTTGAGGTTATGGGCAGAAGATGCGGTGACATTGCACTTCAAACAGGTATCAGCTGTGGCGCAACAGCAATCCTTGTTCCTGAGGTTCCATATAACATCGAAAATGATGTTATCTCCAGAATTTTGGAAACAAAGAAGTATGGCAAACAGCACTTTATCGTAGTTGTTGCCGAGGGTGTCGGCGGTTCTGTTGACCTTGCAAAGTATATCGAAAGAAGAACAGGCATTGAGTCCCGTGCTACAATCCTGGGTCATGTTCAGCGTGGCGGTTCTCCAACACTACGTGACAGAGTTGTTGCATCAAGTATGGGTCACAAGGCTGTTGATCTTCTTGCAGAGGGCAAGTCAAAGCGTGTTGTTGCAATGAAGGACGGTAAAATTGTTGACTACGATATTACCGAGGCTCTTAATATGGAGAGAGTTTTTGACCAGGAACTTTACGAGATTGCAAAGACTATCTCAATGTAAAATCCATTAGCCACTAAATAATACAAAAGGCACAGTTAATAGCTGTGCCTTTACTTAAAGGAAGTAAAAATATGTCGATTTTTTATCCTGATGAACTTTTAATCTACGGTTTGTCTATTAACTCTTTCATACCCTTTAATGTGCAGGATGATGTCCTTGCCAAGGTGAGGAGAAACTTTTTTGAACACGGAAAACGCCAGAGCGACAAAATTGTCCAGAACATCGGTGAGATTTCAATAAAATATACATATAATCTTGAACGAAATAAACCTATGAAATGGGTTGTTCAAAAGGATAAAAAAACCATTGAAAAATCTGTGGTTTCATCTGTAAATTCCTACGAGATTAGAACCTACAATAATGACGGTGTAGAGATTTGCTCCTACGAATTTACAAACGACCATATTTTCAAAAAGGCAACCTTTGCCCTTGACGGAGAAACAGTTTTGCTAATGTCCGGCAAGGAAAAGGGTGCACCTGTTCTGTATTACCGCAGTAATTCAGGCAACCACACTCTAAATCTCCTTGAAATTAACGAGGATAGTACTGTTTTGCAAAGACTATCAGTAAGCAATCCCTTTATCACAGCAACTGCCTTTACAAACAGAGGTCTTGTGTATTATGGCACAGAGGAAGAAATCAGTAATGTTTTGTCAGAGCTTGAAAGGATAAAACAGGAAATTATAAAGGAAAATTCCCCAAGGATTTACAATACTCAAGAGGAAAGAGACGGCGGTTTTAACTTTAAGGATAACGATTTTAACCTTAAAAAGAATATGAACGAAACCTTTGATATTGACAAAACAGAGTATTTTTCCGAAGATATTGATGATGAAATTGATTTAACAAACAGCAAATCTGTTGAAGAGTCATTGGATGAATTATTGTCTGAAGAAATGATTAATTCTTTTGAAGAATTAAATACTTTAGACGAATATGCTGATGTTTTAGAAAAAATTGATATTTCTGCCGATACTGATGGCAGTGATAACAAGGAAGAAACAGAGCAAACTAATGATACCGATGAACAGAATAATTCTGATGAAGAAATAAAAACCGAAAATGAAGTTGAAGAAACTCCTGCCGAAGCTTCAAATAATGATGCTTACAGCGAAGAGCTTTTGCGTAAGGTCATAAGTCAGGTTTTGGCTCAAGAGGAGCAAAAGACAAATCCGGTAAGTGCCTCTCAAACCATAAATAATGTGCAAAATCTTGCAGAGCAAACCGATAATCAGCCAAATAACAGTGCCGACCTTATCATAAACAGCGGTGGAGAGCGTTATCTGTACTACGGTGAGCTAAACGAAAATTCACTTCGTGACGGCTACGGCAGAACAGAGATGGACAACGGAAAAACTGCCTACGAGGGCAACTACAAGAACAACAGGCGAGATGGTTTTGGCTCCTACTATTACAAGGACGGCGGTCTTTGCTACACAGGAGAATGGAAAAATAACAAGCGAAACGGTTTTGGCTTGGGTGTTCGTTCGTCTGACGGCTCCTACCATGCCGGGGGTTGGACTGACAACAAGCCAAACGGTATGGGCGTAAGATTTGACAAATACGGAAACCTTTCCTATGTTTCAAACTTCAAAGACGGAAAAGAAACAGGTCTTTGTGTTGAATTTAGGGAAGACGGGGGCATTTCCATTTTCAAGTGGATTGACGACACAAAGAAAATAATTCAAACGATTTATCCATAGAACTCATAAAATAAAGTTTTTGTAACAAACTATTACCGTACCGACCGGTACGGTAATTTTTTATGAGGTGATAAAATGAAGAAGATTGTAATACCGTTCTTTTTAGCGGTTATACTTGCCTTTTCTCTTGTAGGCTGTGGCAAAAATAACAACAATGATAAAAACAGCTCCACAACAGCCACCACAAGCTCAACAACAGAGTCAACCACAGAGTCCACAACAAGTAAAACACAGCCCTCGACATCAGCAACGGACAATAACAACGACGGTTCCGTTAATGACTCTAACGGAATAATCGGAGACGCAGGGGATGCTGTTGAGGATATCGGTGACGGTATTCAAAGAGGAGTCAACGACATCATAGAGTAAGAAAAGCACGGTTTCCCGTGCTTTACATATTTTTATACCGTTTTTATTATACCATAGCCTTAAGCTCATTCCTAAGCCTTTTAATAATCTTCTTTTCCAGTCTTGATATGTAGGATTGAGAAATCCCCAGCTTGTCGGCAACCTGTTTTTGTGTAAATTCCTTTTTGTTGTTCAGCCCAAACCTCATTTCCATAATCAGCTTTTCCCTTGAATTTAATTTATCAACAGCCTGAAGTAACAGCTTTTTCTCCAGTTCACTTTCAATATCCTTGTTAACAATGTCAGGCTCACTTCCCAAAATATCACATAACAAAAGTTCATTTCCGTCCCAGTCAGTGTTTAAGGGCTCTTCAATAGAAACTTCATTTTTCGTGTTGGAGGTCTTTCTTAGGTACATCAGAATTTCATTTTCTATACACCTGCTGGCATAAGTTGCAAGTTTTGTGCATCTGTCGGGAGAAAATGTATTAACAGCCTTAATAAGCCCGATAGTGCCTATGGAAATCAGGTCATCTATGGGAACATTTGAATTTTCAAATTTTTTCGCTATATACACAACAAGTCTTAGGTTATGGACAATCAGCTTATTTTTGCATTTTTCATTCCCCTGATTTATACCGTTATATAAGTCATTTTCTTCTTCCTTGGTAAGTGGAGGAGGCAGTGACTCACTGCTGTTTATGTAAAAAACATCATTCTTGAAAAATGCCTTTTTTATTTTGTAAATAATCTCTTTAATCATATCATCACTCGCATATATTTTTATAGTTAAAGATAGAGTTTACTTCACCCTTTAAAATGTCTTTTGTAATGCCAATATACACCTCTCGGCTGATTTTATTGTTATCTATGTAAAGCTCCTGTGGCAAAAACCCCTTAATTATACCTTCACCTCCAAGTGAATTAAAGGGTATGATTCTGTATTTGCCGTCAGGAACAATTATATTTCCAAGTAGTTTTTCCTCTGCAAGAATAACATCACTTCCGCTGAATGGTTCTTTTATATTACAGCAGGTGTCGTATTTTGAGAAAAATTCATATTCCTTTCCGTCATACTTAATTTTGATTTTGTGTACTAAACTTCCCTTTTCAAACCTGATTTTGTCAATCAGCCTAAGCAAAAGATAAGCCACAGTTGTCATTCCAATCAGCATTATCGGGGAAATATTAAAATATACAATACTGTTGTTAACTGAGATAAAGTCACTTTTTACAGAACTAAGCATAAAAAGTATTATACCGCTAAAGCCGGTGGATATAAGGAACAGAACAAATATCCTTTTCGCAAAAGTCCTTAAATTTCTGTACCCAAAAGCAGATAATACAATGATTACTGTAACAAAAAGTCTTATGACAAAATTGAATAAAAAATTTAATGACGGCAATAATATAATCATTGACGAAACACCACCCAAAAAGGAGGCGACAATCAAACGAAATTGCCTGTAATTAATTTTCAGTAATTTTCCTGTAATACTCAGCAAAATGTAATCAATAATTATATTAGTAAAAACAAGTGTATCAACATATACAGTCATCAACTCACCAAAACTATTATCCCACATATTTACATATTAAATTGTCATATGGTAGGTGAAAAATTTTATGTTATTAGGCTTTATAATAGGTCTTTTTATCGGAGCATTGTTGGGAATATTTATGATGTGTCTTTTACAGTCAAATCATGACAAACATTAAAATAAAGACTAAACGGCTGTTGCGAATAAATGCAACAGCCGTTTTATTACAAATATTCAGTTGTAACCTAATTTAAATTAAGTCAAATTCCTTTCACCAACGCATAGTACCGCACACATACCCTGTCCCACATGAGTACCGATAATAGGACCGATTTTTACAGTGATAACTTCTTTAACAAGAGGGGAGAGAAGCTCCTTTAGTTTTTCTGCCTTTTCAGGACATTCTGCGTGAGCAACAAAAATTGTCTGGTTTTCAAGGTCAACACTGTCCCTTTTGATTCTGTCAACAAGAGTAGTGAATACCTTTGCATTGCCTCTAATCTTTGCAACAGCCAACAGCTTGCCTTCATTGTCAACTGAAATCAATGGCTTAATTTGAAGTGCCTTACCAAAGGTTGCGGATAACGCTCCGATTCTTCCGCCCTTTTTAAGTTGGTCAAGGTCATCAACAACAAACCAATGGACAATTTTCATTTTCATATCTTCAATGTACTTTGTAAGCTCATCAAAGGACGGCGACTCCTCTTGCATTTTTTTACCGGCTAAATATGCAAGGTATCCTTCACCGGCAGAGGCACAAAGGGAGTCTATAACAGTGATTTTCCTGTCGGGATATTTTTCCAGCAGTTCCTCAACTGCTATTTTACAGGTGTTGTATGTTCCGCTCATACCGGAGGTAAAGCAAATGTAAATAATATCCTTTCCCTCTTTTAGTACAGGCTCAAAGTGTTCCGCAAAAGTTTCAAACTGCACCTGTGCTGTCTTTGCGTCTGCACCGTTCTTAAGTGCTTTGTAAAAGTCCTCCATAGACATTTCACGTTCATCAAGATAATGCTTGTAGTTTTTGTCGTCAAGGCAGAACTGCATTGGTATAATTTCAATGTTAAGTTCCTTTGCAAGGTTGTCGGTAAGGTCGCAGGTTGAATCACAAAAAAGCTTATAGTTCATTACAATCCTCCATATAGTAGTAATATTTATTATTCGCCTTCATATTAATATTAACAAAGGAGAATTTAATTGTCAACGGAGGTAGGTATGAATTGTAGTTTTTATGAGTTAAGACGAAAAGAGGTCATAAACCGAGCCAACGGCTGTCGCATAGGTTTTGTAGATGACCTTGAGATTGACACGGAGTGTGCAAGGCTAAAAGCCTTAATAATCTACGGCGGTTTTAGGTGCTTTGGTCTGTTTGGCAGAAAAAACGATTACATAATTCCTTGGAAGAATATTGGACTTATCGGAGAAGATACAATACTTGTTGATTGGGAAATCCCAACTCCTGCACCGAAAAAATTTTTCGGAGGACATAAACGCAGAAGACATAATTAAGAAAATATCATAAAATAACACAAATTGTGTATTTTGCACACTAAATCACTACATATATTGTGCAAAACTCCGTTGAAAAAAGAAAAATAAAGTAATATAATTATATGAGAATGTTTTGTTACTTAATAACAGAGGAATAATAATGAGTAAATCAGTAAGAACTAAAATTTTAATATTTTTCTTGGTGGCTTTTATTGCGTTAACTCCTATGGCTGTGCTGTATCCGAGGGTTACAGCACTTACAGATTATGCCTACGAGGACGAAAAGGGTAATCTTGAAAACCCTGTTTATGATGAATATTCAGGAATGGGTTACGGCAATGCCTTTGATATGTTTGGGGAATTAACCACTCCCGAAACAACAGAACAACTTAACACAACAACAACCCGGTCCGCCGTAAAGGAATATCAGGTTGCTGTAAAGAAAAACGAAAGAACTCCCACAGAGCCCGGCTCAAAGGAGGTTATTTCAACCACCAAAAGTAAATTTGAGGACGGAACTCTTGACTACAACAGCGTTGGCAAAAACCAAAATATTAAGGGTGAAAAGCTTAGAACCCTGCCAAAGCCAAGTGAAGAGTCAAAGAACAGTCAGCTTTCTAAGGGTTACCTGATTGCAATAAAGAATCCCGACCCAAACTACAAGTATAACGGAAAAGCTGTTGATATGACAGAAAAGGATTTGGATATTGCCGAAAGGCTTGTAATGGGCGAAGCCGGTACAATGGGCTTTTACGGTTGTTGCCTTGTTGCACAGGCAATCAGGGATACATACTATTACGGAAATTTCAAGTCCATCAATGCAGTGCGTATAGGCTATGGCTATGACGGAAGTATTAAGCATAAGCCTAATGCTGCTGCCCGTAAGGCTGTAAAATACATCCTTAAAGAGGGAAATTCAGCAATTCAGCACAGAATACTCTACTTCTACAACCCAAGATTATGCGTAAGCAAATGGCACGAATCAAGGGATTATCTTGTCACCTACAAGGATGTAAGATTTTTTGATAAATAATTCCATAAAAAATTACAGAAAATCAAGTGTTTTTCTCGCTAAAACACTTGATTTTTTTCCTTTTATATGGTAAAATGCAGATTGCATTACGCACGTAGGTGCTAATTGCCATGGTGAGTAAATCTACTTCGGCGATTAAATCAATAACACCTGCGGAGGATTTAACCTTAAGGAGGAATAAAAAATGGCAGTAGTTTCAATGAAACAGCTATTAGAGGCTGGTGTTC
>JAQXVY010000029.1 GCA_029225165.1 Oscillospiraceae bacterium | reverse complement strand
TTTTAAATATAATGGCGAGCCATAGACGATAAACACCTGCTTACCCTATAAATCTATCCATACTGGATTTTAAATTGTCAAAGAAATTTGGCAAAACGAAAAACTATAATCTATAAATCTATCCATACTGGATTTTAAATTGTCAAAGAAATTTGGCAAAACGAAAAACTATAATCTATAAATCTATCCATACTGGATTTTAAATGAAGCGACTACTCCGATTTAGTCGCTGATATACAACTATAAATCTATCCATACTGGATTTTAAATTAAAATCACAAAGTTTGATGATAAAGGAGAATGGACCTATAAATCTATCCATACTGGATTTTAAATTTAATAATTTTGCGTTGAATTTGTTTTTTTGTTCGTCTATAAATCTATCCATACTGGATTTTAAATTTAATAAGGATTATGTTAACACAGAATTTGAAAGTGCTATAAATCTATCCATACTGGATTTTAAAGGCAAGCGGAATGGAAATTACAGACAACGATTTTTGCTATAAATCTATCCATACTGGATTTTAAATATCTTTTAACATATCAATTAATTTTTGACTAACTAACTATAAATCTATCCATACTGGATTTTAAATTCTTTTAATACAAGTGTTAGTGCAGCTGAAAAGAAACTATAAATCTATCCATACTGGATTTTAAATGAGTGCTGTGGACAATGTTTCATGAATAGGTCTTGCTATAAATCTATCCATACTGGATTTTAAATAACAAACGCCATAAGCGACTTTAATAAAGCTTATGCTATAAATCTATCCATACTGGATTTTAAATTTTTTGCGGGTTTTGTAATTGTTTCGTAATGATACCCCTATAAATCTATCCATACTGGATTTTAAATTGGTTTTTGCACGACAACAAGAATTACATTGTGTGCCTATAAATCTATCCATACTGGATTTTAAATAAATGCTGAAAAACGCAAAACGCAAAAAAATTGACTCTATAAATCTATCCATACTGGATTTTAAATTTTTTATTAACATTAACTTCCGACGGCTTTATATACTATAAATCTATCCATACTGGATTTTAAAGACAGATGAACTGGCTAAATTCGTTTCAAAAAACAGCTATAAATCTATCCATACTGGATTTTATAGGATTCTTAATTCTGTTCGTTCGTTTTTACTCACACACCAATAGATCTTCAATACCAGTTTTTCTTATTAAGCTTATTTATTTAAATTATCGGATTTTGGAAAGGCTCATCGGAAGTAAACATATAGTCGTTATCCTTTTTGATTTCATCAAGAGCCTTTGTAATGTCTTCTGCCTGATTTTTACTTGTTTTCAGGGTATCAAGGTCAAGCAGAGCCTTGACCGCCTTTGTGTTCTTTGCACCTGACTTTGAAATTGCACCGTCAAGAACAGAATTAAATTTCATATCGGCAATCTTCTGCTGACATTCAGTGTCTTTCGTTTCAAGGTCTGATGTAAGGGTTTTAATCTTTGACTGCAACTCATTTACATCCACACCCTCAAACTCCTTGAGGGAATTCTGTGCTGTTTCAAGCTGGTTTTTGTATTTATCCCTTTCAATCTCCAACTTCTTCTTGGCACTACCAATGTCTTTGCTGTTAATGTCAAGTACAGCGTTAATCTGTTCCTCGGTTGCCCCTTCAAAAATCTTTGCAATGTCTTCTCTTTTCATAAAATAACCTCACTTTCAGTTTTTTAGGGAAACACAGATTAAATCATTTGCACAGATTGTACAGTCAGATTTTTTGTCGGTATGTTCAAAAAATCGCAAGAATACTGACGTATTGTGAGGATTTTTTGGGCATACCGGCGGAAAATATGCGTACAAGATGTGTGAAGTGATTTAGTCGGTTTCCCAAGTGGTTCCCTTCCACTTCGTTTGATAGTTTCTCGTCATTCCGGACAATTTGAATATAAAAAATGCACCTACATTTCTGTAAGTGCTTAAATAACAACATTATGATATTATGTCCTTAATGCCTTTAGTTGCTTTATAAATTCTTTGCATAATAGAATTTTCTGTAAGATACTCTAAGCCTTTTAAGGTGATACGAATATCATCATTATCCACAACGGTTTCACCGGTAATATCCTTATAAACCCTTATACCTTTTATGTAACCTATATCAGCCATCATTTCAAGGTATCTCGCCCAGCGTTCTTTGCTTATCTCTAATTTATGATAATCTATTTGAGAGAGTTCAAATTCTGTATAATCCATTGCTTTTTCCAATGCTCTCAGAATTTTATATATACATTTAAAATTATCATCCATACAATTTCACCTATACAAGTTGATTAGTTAATAATCAATTTTAAACATATGCCTACCAATTTTTTTGAAATAATCTTCATCAGTCTTTTTAGCCTCAATCTTTATTTCTTCAGGTGCATCAGGTTTTATTCTCCGATTACACTTAGAATCAAGATATGACCATTTATTAAATTTATCATATTTTCCTGTCAATTCACTCAACCCCTTTTATAATCTTTATTACTTTATTTACTATTTCACCTGATTTTTTCATCATACTTTTTGCTATACATTCAGAAATAAATTCGTCTAAATTTTCCATAGCATACATAGAAACAGAATAGTCATCTTTAAATTCAATATTATTATATTCCGGCAAAGAAGACATTATTGCACTTATTTGTTCAATCTTATTATCCCACAAAGGGTCATTCAATTTATGTTCCAGTTGAATTGCGTGACCTATTTCATGTCTTAATGCGTGTAAATAATGTGCAGTTGACCATCCACCGGATTTATTCATTTCCTTTGCCATTTTGGTGTGTTCTGATACAAAGTTTTTCTTATTAGCAAACTTCAATTCTAAAACACCTGAATTATCATAGAAAGTACCATATGTTTTTGTGTCGTTATCTCTGAGAATACCAACAGAAGATATAGTAGATATATTTCCAAACTTCTTACGCATATTCTCATATTCAGTATTAAAGATTTCTTTTACATCTTTAGTTACACCTTTTTCAAATTCTATTATACCACTATTACTACTTTTTTCAACATTTGATTTACTATTTTGTGTTGATTTTTTAGTACCGGAATTGTCACCAAAAGCAGAGATTTTATGTACACCACTACTAGTAGTGTTAGTTTCTTTATGCTGAACTACCTTACTAGTTTTATCTAGTTTAGTACCAACATTCCCAAGCCCGTCAACAGTCAATCAACCTTTGCAATGCCGTAACAAATGCTTTGTCCTGTTCTTTTGTGCGTTTTTTGGGGCCTTTTGTGCGGATTCCTGACATTCTTGCTTTTTTGCCGATGTACCTGGTCATTAGCAGGGAGTCTATATTTTTGTCGGAATATACAAGACCGTTTTGGTTTATTGCCTTTGCTTTTTTTGAAAGGCACATTGCCGCCAAGCCGTAGTCCTGTGTTACAACAATATCATTTTCCTTTACAAGGTTTGCGATTTTAAAGTCGGCAGAGTCTGCGCCCTTTTCTACTGTAATTGTTTTTGCGTATTCCTTGTTAAAAATATGGGATGTGTCTGTGATTATGGTGCAGGGGATTTTGTTTTTCTGTGCTATTTTTATTGTCAAATCCACAACAGGGCATCCGTCACCGTCAATATATATCTCCAATTTATAAATCCTTTCCTAAACACATTGTTGACAACAGGTGTTTTGAATTTTATAATTTAATTATGAAAATGTATGATTATTTTGAAAACTATTTAAAAAAGGATATTTATCCCTTTCATATGCCCGGAAATAAACGGGTGGGTGAGCTTAACCGTTTTGATTTTACCGAGGTTGAGGGACTTGACAACCTTTATCACCCTAATGGTATTATACAACAATCCCTACACAGAATAAAGTCCTTGTATCAGACTAAGGAAAGTTTTATTTTGGTCAACGGTAGTACTGTGGGGCTTCTCACCGCTATCACTTCTGCTACGGTAAAGGGCGACAGTATTCTTGTTGCAAGAAATTGCCATAAGGCGGTTTACAACGGGATTGAATTGTGGGATTTGTCACCAACCTACCTAATGCCTGAAAATATATTTGGCTTTTGCGGTAGCATTGACCCTGTTGCTGTGGAAAATGCACTTGAAAAGGATAAAAGCATAACCGCCTGTGTTATCACCTCTCCAACCTATGAAGGTGTTGTAAGTGATGTTAAGGAGATTGCAAGGGTTTGCCACCGCCACAATGTAACTTTGATTGTAGACGAGGCACACGGAAGTCATTTTAATTTCAGCGATTATTTTCCCTGTTCTGCAATAAATTTGGGCGCTGATATTGTTGTTCAAAGCACCCACAAAACCTTGACTTCCCTGACAGGAACAGGACTTTTGCACATTTGCACCGATAGAGTTGATATTGACCTTGTAAAAAAGCGACTGCAGATGCTTCAAACATCATCTCCAAACTACACGATGATTGCGTCCGTTGACAACTGCATTTGTGATTTGCTTGAAAATGGAGAAAAGCTCTTTGCCGACTATGAAAAAAGACTTGAAAAATTTTATGAAAAATGCGTAAATCTGAAAAATATACAGATTTATAAGGGCGAAAATGCCTTTGACTTTGACAGGGGAAAGCTGATAATTTCGGTGCAAGGCACAAATATCACAGGTGCTCAACTGCAAAGTATTCTAAGGGAAAATTTTAGGATAGAAACCGAGATGGCATCCTCCCATTATGTTGTGGCTATGACAAGTATAATGGATACAGACGAGGGCTTTGAAAGGCTGATTAACGCACTTCGGGAGATTGACAAAAGACTTGTTAAGCAGAGTAAAATTGATGATACAGAAAATTGTTCTTTCCCATATATTAAACCTAAAACATCACTAAAAGCCTATGATGCCGAAAATAGGGTAGGTGAAGAAGTTGCCCTGAAAGATTCTGTGGGGAGAATTTCTAAGGAATATATCTATGCCTATCCGCCGGGTATTCCCATTGTTGCACCGGGAGAGGAAATTACACAGGAAATTGCACAAAAGGTTACGGAAATGATGGGTATGGGTGTTAATGTGGCAAGTGACAGTAATAAACTTCCCATTGTTACCGTTTGTGCTATTGACACAGGGGACAAAATGGGATAAAATGAAGTTAACATATTAATTAAGGAGGTATTCTTAAGTGAAAAGAATTGTTACAGTAAATACAAGAAATCTTACTGACTCTGTTAAAAAGGGCGGTTGTGGCGAATGCCAGACATCCTGCCAGTCAGCTTGCAAAACTTCATGCGGTATTGCTAATCAGCAGTGCGAAAAGATGAAGGCTGAAAAATAATAGTGTATAAAAAGGTCGCCGTAGGGTTTCCTATGGCGATTTTTGTTGTGAGGGAATTTTTATGGTACATTGTTACAAAAATAACGGCTACAATATCGTCATTGACAGCAACTCCGGTAGCGTCCATGTTGTTGACGAGGTGGCTTTTGAAGTTATAAATAAATACGAAACAAGGAGCAAAGAGGAGATTATCCTTGAGCTTTCAGCAAAGTATCCTGAGATTAGCGCCGATGATGTAAGGGATATTTTTGCCGATATAGAGGAGCTGAAGGCTGAGGGTAAGCTGTTCTCCGAAGATACCTACAAGGATTTGCAAATAGATTTAAAGGCAAGGAAAACCAACCTGAAGGCGCTTTGTCTGCACATTGCTCACGACTGCAACCTCTGTTGCAAATATTGCTTTGCCGGTGAGGGCGAGTACAGCGGTGACCGTTCACTTATGTCCTTTGATGTGGGCAAGAGGGCTTTGGACTTTCTGATTGAACAAAGCGGTGACAGAAAAAATCTTGAGGTGGACTTCTTCGGCGGAGAGCCGCTTATGAATTTTGAGGTTGTAAAACAGCTTGTTGAGTATGCAAGAAGTGTCGAAAAGGAAAAGGGCAAAAATTTCCGCTTTACCCTTACCACCAACGGAGTGTTACTTGACGACGAGGTAATGGAGTGGGCAAACAAGGAGTGCTACAATGTTGTTCTTTCCCTTGACGGTCGAAAGGAAACCAACGACAGAATGAGGGTTACAAAGAATAACAAGGGCTCCTACGACCTTATCCTGCCAAAGTTCATTAAAATGGCAAATCTCCGCAACCAACAGGGATATTACATCCGTGGTACATACACACATTACAACAAGGACTTTGCATCCGACATTCTTCACCTTGCAGATTTAGGCTTTGAACAGCTTGCAATGGAGCCTGTTGTGGCTGACCCTAAAATGGATTACGCACTAAAGGAAAGTGATATTCCGGCTTTAAAGGAACAGTACGACATTTTGGCAAAGGAAATGTGCAAACGAAATCGTGAGGGAAAGGGCTTTACATTCTTCCACTATATGATTGACCTTGAGGGAGGCCCTTGCATTTACAAGAGGATTTCCGGCTGTGGTGTGGGCACAGACTATATGGCTGTTACACCTTGGGGAGATTTGTACCCTTGTCACCAGTTTGTGGGGGATAAGAAGTTCCTTTTGGGAAATGTATTTGAGGGTGTGAAGAACACAGAGATTGTCAATGAGTTTAAAATGTGCAATGTATATTCCCGTGAGGCTTGTCAAAATTGCTTTGCAAAGCTCTACTGCTCAGGCGGATGCTCTGCAAACGCCTACCATACAACAGGCAAAATCACAGGTACCTGTGATATGAGCTGTGAGCTTCACCGTAAAAGGGTGGAAAATGCAATTATGATTAAGGTTGACCAAATGTTTGCGGAACAAGAGAAAAATGAAAATAACGAAAATAACGAAGTGTAAATAATTTTACAGAGATACAAAAAAGGTCTGTCACAATTTTCTTTGTGGCAGACCTTTTTTATGGAATTATTGTAGATGTAGAAGTTATTTATTTCTGTATTCCTCTTTTAAACAACCGTTTTTAAGTAAATTTAGTTTGCCGGTGAAATCCTCTGTTACGCTTTCTATATTGCGGTGAAAAATAAAGTAATCAAGCATTGCTTTGTGAACAATCATACTAAGCATTGATAGCAGGGCTTCAATTTCCGAGGTGGATTTAACAGCGAGCTTGGTGGTGTCAATATTGTTTAGGATAGTTGGCATATATTCCTTGATGTTGTTACAAACACGGTCAATTACGCTCTTTGCGTTGGTTGATACACCGGGCATTAGGTTTTTCAGTTTGTTTTGAGTTAGCGTTTTATCTGTATTGTTAATAGTTATCTCCATAATGTCGCTTATGGTTTTGAATATATCACCCTTGTTTTTTCCCAGAGTTCCGGTGCATAGTGAGTGGAATTCCTCTGAAAACCTGTCTGCAAAAATATCGTAAAGGTCGCCCTTGTCGTCAAAATATTGATAAAAGCTACCCCTTGATATTCCTGCATCCTTAATTATTCGGTTTATGCTGATTTTGTCCAAAGGGACTCTGTCAAATTCCTTTTTAATGGAGGCAAAAATTCTATCTCGCTTTGCCTTTGGTAGGTTGTAAAAGGTATCCTTAATCATATAATGACCTCCTATCATTTATCGTTATGACAACTTGTCATAATAATAAGACTTTCCCTTTGGTTTGTCAACATTAAATGATAAAAAAAGAGGCTGTTGCAAATGATTATCTGCAACAGCCTGAATTTGTGTTATTAAATATTATTTAAGGAAAGATCCGTTTTCACCGATCTGACCGTCAATGCCTGTAAAGCCTGTTCCGCAAGCTACATAAATTCTTGCGTTGCCCTTACCGATTGAGTCGGTTGTAAGTGTGCCATTTGTAACTATCTTTTGGTCACCTGTAACAGCGTCAATATATGTGCCGTTAGGAATGTTCTTGAAGGTTGCTCCACCGCTTACGGTGCAAAGTGCAAGTGAATCAACACCCTCAGATGCGTTGGTATATCTTCTGATATAAGCCATATTACCGTCAACATAGTTGCTGTTGACTGTGTACTGACCCTTTTGGAGAGCAGGTACTGCCTGTCTGATAAGGTTCAGCTGACGAAGATGTGCTGAAATAGGAGCACTGAGTGTTGAACTTACTGTTCCTGATGCTGTGTATTTACCGAAATCGGTTGCTGTTACTGTACCCTCAAGCTGGTCGCCGTAGTATGCACGACCTGTTGTTGAAAGAGGAGCATTTGGACCCACATCAATTGGCTGACCGCCCATAAACTGTGTTTCTGAACCATAGTAAACGCAAGGAATACCACGGAAGGTGTACATAAGTGAAAGGTTTTCTGCCCATGCACTTGTATCGCCCGGGTATCTTACATCACAATCAGGACCGTAGTCGTGGGAGTCAACATATGTAACATTAAAGGTTGAGTCGTTGTAATATGGGTCTTCCTCTTTTCCTCGGGTAAATGCACTGCCTGCATTGCCAAAGTTCCAGTGCATTGGGAAGTCGATTACACCTGTGCCGTTGGACTGGCTGTAGTCAGGTGTGTGATAAGTAATACCGTTAAGGAATACATTGTCTGATTTGAGGGCGCTTGATGTGCTTTCGTGACTTGCATAATGCTGTAAAGAGAGGTTAACATTAGCTTGCCAGTCATTACCAAAGCAGTTTTTGTACTTGCTGTCTGTTTCTGCCCATGTGTAGAATGGGGCGGAAATTGCCGGAATACCGTGGTTCCAATATTCGTAAACTCTTGTACAAACCTCGCCGTAAACGAAGAATTTATCTCCGCCGGCCTTCTGCCACTCAGGGAAGTAAAGCTCGTTGAGAGTAAGTCTTGAAACATGCTTTTCTGTGTCAAGACGGAAGGCGTCAACGCCCATATTGATATAGTCTGTGTATGCAGAATTAAGGTACTCTGCAACAGTTTTGTTTTCTGTGTTGATGTCAACGCAGTCACCTGCAATCTGACCTAACTGAACAGATGGACTTTCCCAGCTTAAATCCTTGTTGTGGTGGAAGTAGTTGTTCGGGTCACCGGCAGGGGCTGAAAATTCTTCTGTTACCACCTGTGTGTCCTTCATTACGGAAAGTCTTGCCTGATACTGATTTTCAGGTTTTAGGGAATTGTAGTTAGGGAATGACTTATTAAGAAGAGAATCGCTGATAACCTTCATACAATCGGCTGTTTCCAAATTGTCGTAGTCCTTTGTAAACATTGGTGCAAGGAAGCTTTCGCCAAAGTTACCGGCATGGTTGATAACTACATCCTGAATAATCTTCATACCCTTGTCGTGGGCGGCGTCAATCAAGTCCTGATATGTAGCACCACTGCTCTCATAACGAGGGTCAACCTTTGTAAAGTCAAATGCGTGGTAGCCGTGGTAGTCGTAGCCGGAGGCATTTTCAACTACCGGTGTAATCCATATTGCTGTAAAGCCCAAAGCCTTGATGTAGTCCAGCTTTTGAATAAGACCCTTGAAGTCACCACGCCACGCAGGGTCGGAGTCAGGGTTATTTGCCTGTCCGTCATCCCAGCAGTGAACATTGTTGTTCTTGTCACCGTCATAAAATCTTGTTGTAATTACAAAGTATATGCTGTCCTCACGAAGGTCACTTCTTTCATAGCTGCCTTGTAGGGATGGGTCCTTTGAATACCATCTGTTGCCCTTGCGCCACCACTCACCTGTATTTCGGGTAAGCTCCTCGGACTGAACTCCCTGTGTTACAAACATAAGGTTGATTTTTGTTTTATCGCTGAAGCTGTACTTGTACCAACCGTTGCCCTCTGAAATCATTGAAGGACCCGGGTAGTCCGTTTCGGTATTTGTAGGAAGTGAGTTCCAATAGTAAATGTTTGGAGTACCGCTTTCACTGTAATAGTGAATGGTAATTCCAACGCTTTCAGTACTTGCAGTAAAGGAAGAAACCACTGCAATACTTAACATGGTGGCTATTGTGAGAAAAATAGCCAAAAGTCTTTTTGTTTTTATCATTTCATAACACCCCATTGTAGGATAATCTTTTACATTATTATTATAATATGAAGCGTTTGAAATAATTTTCTTTTATAGAATAATTTTCTGCTGGTTCCTACAATAATTTGAGGTCGGATTTGTGCATAGTGTCGGAGTTGTTAACAATCTGTGAAATAATTTTAAACAAGATAATACAAAGTGGAACAGCGACTTTCCTATAACCTGATAGTGTCGATTTAGGCACTACTGCTATCCTTTCAGATTCCTCGGTCGCTTTGCTCCCTCGGAATGACGGTGGAGGGCGGTTAATATAAGAAAGGGCTGTACCTTGTGAGTACAGCCCCTCTTAAAAAGGATAGGTATAAAACTAAGTATAAGTTCCTCAGGAATGAACTGATACTTGTTAGTGATATAAGCTAAGTTTAGTCGTTAAGAGCCTCATAGCCGGTTTCACCGGTACGAACTCTCATAACATCCTCCACATCGGAAACAAAGATTTTACCGCTTCCTCTGTGTTCAGTACCGATAGCCTTCTTAGCCGCTGCAACTACAAGACCGGGGTCAACAGTTGAAACAACAATATCTACCTTTACCTTTGGATACAGGTTCATTGATGTAGGAACACCCTTGTATCTGCCAAGGTGACCCTTTTCAACACCACAGCCCATAACCTGTGTAACTGTCATACCTGTAACACCGATAGCCTCCATTGTGTCACGGAGAATACCAAACTTGTCTTCAGGGCAGACAATGGAAACCTGTGTATATTTACCGGTAGCCTTTGAACCAAGGGTAAGTTCAACAGGCTTAATACCTGTAAGGTCAACCTGCTCGGAAACTTCACCGTTGTAAGCAGGAGTTGTAGCCATAAAGTCTGCATATGCAGAGGATAGACCGTGTTCAGCAAGGTCCATACCCAGGATTTCGTCCTCAGCAGAAGCTCTAAGACCGATTGTGTGCTTGATAATCTGGAATACGATTGTCATTGCAACAAGAACATAGGCAACGATTGTAACAATACCAAGTGCCTGAATACCAAGGAGCTTTAATCCACCGCCGTAGAAAAGACCCGGCAGGGCAGAACCGTCAACGAAAGCGCCTTCGCCCTTGCCTGTTGCGAAAAGACCAACAGCAAGTGTACCCCAAATACCGTTTGCCATATGTACACCAACAGCACCAACAGGGTCGTCAATGTGGCACTTCTTATCAAGGAATTCAACTACTACATCAACAAGGATACCGGCAACAAGACCGATAATTACAGCACCTAAGGCATCAACAGACGCACAAGGAGCAGTGATTGCTACAAGACCTGCAAGGGAAGCGTTTAAGCACATACCAACATCGGGCTTGCCGTCCTTAATCCAAGTGAATATCATACAAGCTACTGTTGAAGCACCTGTTGCAAGTGTTGTTGTTAGGAAGATAGAGCCAAGGCTCTCGATTGTTGTAGCGGCGGCACCGTTAAATCCGTACCAGCCGAACCAAAGGATAAACACACCAAGTGCTCCAAGTGTAAGTGAGTGACCCGGAATAGCGTTTGACTTAATCTTGCCACTCTTAGTCTTGCTGTACTTACCGATACGAGGTCCAAGGATAATTGCACCGACAAGTGCGGCTGTACCACCAACTGTGTGAATAACAGCAGAACCTGCAAAGTCAACAAACTGTAACTGATAAAGCCAGCCGCCTTCATTCCAAACCCAACCTGCTTCGATTGGATATACAACAGCACTGATTAAAGCGGAATAAACACAGTATGCGCTGAACTTTGTTCTTTCTGCCATTGCACCGGAAACGATTGTCGCTGCAGTAGCACAAAAAACAAGCTGGAATACAAAGCCGGAATAATCAAATGTTTCGTAATTTTGGAACATTCCAAGGTCGGGAATGCCGATAAGACCGGCAAAATAATTTTCGGACATCATAAGTCCAAAGCCTAAAAGCATAAATACAATAGAACCGATACAGAAGTCCATAAGGTTCTTCATAATGATGTTACCGGCACTCTTTGCTCTGGTAAATCCTGTTTCTACCATTGCGAAACCGCACTGCATAAAGAATACAAGTGCCGCACCAATCAGAAACCAAATACCAAAGGAAGTACTGGTGATCATTTCTAATACAGAGTTTGCATCCATATCTACTTCATCTCCTCAAGTAAAAATGTTAAATGTTAAATTGTATATAAACCCTACTCCTTGCTCCTGACTTCAAGGAGTAGGGTTGTTAATGAAATTATTTTACTGTTTTATCAAACACCGAACAGAAGCTTGTCGTATGTAGGATATGGCCAGTAATCTGATGATGTGATTGTTTCCATCTCATCACTAACTGCTCTAAGCTCGTTCATAGCGGCAAATACTACATCGTGATAGTAGTTTGCCTTTTCCTGAGCATCCTCGATGACATTGCCCTTAACAACAATTTCTTCAAGTGCCTTAATCTTTTCTGCAAAGGAAACAAGGTCGTTTGAAAGAGTTGTAACAAGCTCTTCTTCAACAGAGGTTGGAATACTTGCAGAAAGTGACTTTTTAGCCAATGCGGTGTCTGTAAGCTCCTTCACATAGGATGATACAGCAGGGAGAATATCCTGTTTTGCCATTTCAAGCATTGTAAGAGCCTCAATGTTGATTGTCTTTGCATATTCTTCAAGTGTGATAACCTTACGAGCCTTGATTTCGATTTCGGAATGAACCTTGTTCTTAACAAACAAATCAATGTTCTTCCTGTCGTCAAAGTGAGCAAGTGCCTCAGGAAGTGACTTAAGGTTGTAAAGTCCTCTCTTTTCAGCCTCAATAGGCCATTCCTCTGAGTAACCGTCACCGTTGAATACAACTCTTCTATGCTCTGTAAATGTCTTTTTGATAAGCTCCTTAATTGCCTTTTCCTTATCGTCAGCTTTTTCAATTTCATCACAGAATTCATTAAGCTCTTCAGCCATAATTGTGTTAATCATAATGTTTGGACAGGCGATGTTAACAGCTGAACCAAGCATTCTGAACTCAAATCTGTTACCTGTAAATGCAAACGGTGAAGTTCTGTTTCTGTCTGTTGTGTCCTTCTTGAAATCAGGAAGAACATCAACACCAAGGTGCATTGGAACCTTGCCCGGAGCTGCATAATCCTTGTCTTCAACAATTGAGTCGACAACTGCCTCAAGCTCATCGCCAAGGAACATTGAAACGATTGCAGGAGGTGCCTCGTTAGCGCCAAGTCTGTGGTCGTTACCGGCTGATGCAACAGAAATTCTGAGAAGGTCTGCATATTCGTCAACGCCCTTCATAATTGCTGCAAGGAAGAACAAAAACTGTGTGTTGTTGATTGGGTCTTTGCCGGGATTAATCAGGTTTTCTCCTGTGTTTGTACCCATTGACCAGTTGTTGTGCTTACCTGAACCGTTAACACCTGCAAATGGCTTTTCGTGAAGCAGGCAAACCATACCGTGCTTTTCAGCAGTCTTTTTAAGTGTTTCCATAACAAGCTGGTTGTGGTCGGTTGCAATGTTTGTTGTACCGAATATAGGTGCAACCTCGTGCTGTGCAGGAGCAACCTCGTTGTGTCTTGTCTTTGATGTGATACCAAGCTTCCAAAGCTCAACATCCAAGTCAGCCATAAAGTCCTTAACTCTTGTCTTTAAAGCGCCAAAGTAGTGGTCGTCAAGCTCCTGACCTTTTGGAGCAGCAGCACCGAAGAGTGTTCTGCCTGTAAAGATAAGGTCTTTTCTTTGGTCAAAATATTCCTTGTCAACAAGGAAGTATTCCTGCTCAGGTCCAACTGTTGATGTAACCTTTTGAACATCCTTGCCAAAGAACTTTAAGCTACGGCAAGCTGCGTTTGAAAGAACCTCCATTGAACGGAGCAAAGGAGTCTTTTTGTCAAGTGCCTCACCTGTGTATGAACAGAAGGCTGTTGGAATATATAATGTAGTATCTCTGATAAATGCCGGAGAAGTTGGGTCCCATGCTGTGTAGCCTCTTGCCTCAAATGTAGCACGAATACCGCCGCTTGGGAAGGATGATGCGTCAGGCTCACCCTTAACAAGCTCCTTACCGCCAAACTCCATAATTGCTGTGCCGTCTGACTCAGGGTCAATAAAGCTGTCGTGCTTTTCAGCAGTAACACCTGTCATTGGCTGGAACCAGTGTGTGTAGTGGGTGCAACCCTTTTCCACAGCCCAGTCCTTCATTGCATTTGCAACTACATTTGCAACTGAAAGGTCAAGCGGTTCGCCAAGGTCGATAGTCTTCTTAAGTGCCTTGTAAGTAGCCTTAGGAAGTCTTTCCTTCATTGTAGCATCGTTAAATACCATACTACCAAAGATTTCCGGAATGTTTGCCATAGTAATTATCTCCTATCCTTGTACTAAAATCAGTTTTAACTAATAATAGTATAATAAAATTAGACTAAAAAATGGCGCCACAGACTGATTGTCTGCAGCGCCATTGCTGTCTATGCTCACATTATAGTATCAATCTCCGGTAAAGTCAATAGAAAAATCAGCAAAAAATCAATTTTGCAAGATTTTCATAAAAACTTGCAAAACAAAAGCGATAAAATGAATAAAACCTATAAAAAATGTACAAAAGAATAAAATATAGACGGAATGAGGATGAAAAGTTGCAAAACACCTTGACGAAGTACATCTGTAATTATATAATGTATTCGTGGGTACAGATGGAAAAGTCAGGAAGAATTTTCTCCACTGTAAAGCCGGTTTTAAATTTACTGTTTATATGCATATTAGGATATAAGCGCAACTATCTTATAGTATGCAGAAGAAAGGAATAATATTCCCAATATATTTCCCAATATATACTATATTATATAGGACAGAACATTCGGCACCCTTAAAAAATTAATTTGACAAAATGTATTCATTTGGGAAAAAATTTGTTATAATTCTTATATGCAATTTCTTTAAATAAAATATAGTATAGAATATAGTGAGTGATGTATGTGAAAAAGGCAATAGTAGTTTCAAAGTATTCAAATAATGCAGAGGCGCTGAAGTCCTTGTTGAATAAGGAGGGCTTTGGTGATGTGCTTATGCTGGAGGACTCTACGGTAGCCAAAGAAATGGTTGTTTCAGATGAGTATGACCTCATTGTTATCAATGTACCTTTGGAAAAGGAAACCGGTTTGGAGCTTGCAACATTTTGCGGAGAAAATACTACTTCCAGTATAATGGTTATTGTACAGGAAAATAAATCCGTTGAGGTTGCCCGGATGATGACCTCAAAGGGCATTATGGTTATCTCCAAGCCAATAAACAAGCACCTTTTTCACCACTACCTAATGTTTTCCGAATGTTTTAAAAAGAGGATGTACAGGGTAGTTAAGGAAAATACAAAGTTAAAGTCACAGGTTGAAACAATGAAGCTTGTGAACCGTGCCAAGATGCTCCTTATGCAGAACCTGCGTATGACAGAGAGTCAGGCACATCATTATCTTGAGAAACAGGCAATGGACCTTAGAAAAAGTAAGTACGACATAGCCTTGAGAATTCTCAATACATACGAAAACTAAGTAAACACTGAATTAATCAGTGGTTTTCTAACACTTATTGAAAGGAATGTAAATTTTATGGAGTCAAGGGCGTATCTCATCCTTGAAAACGGAAAAGTTTTTGAAGGCAAATCCTTCGGAGCCAAAAAAGAAACAACAGGAGAACTTGTTTTTACAACTGCTATGACAGGTTATCTTGAAACACTTACCGACCCAAGTTATTTTGGGCAGGTAGTTATTCAGACATTCCCTTTAATTGGAAATTATGGGGTTATTCCTTCTGATTTTGAAAGCAAACAGCCGGCTTTAAAGGCATATATTGTTAGAAACTGGTGTCAGGAACCTTCCAATTTCCGTTGCGAGGGAGTACTTGACACCTTTTTAAAAGATACGGGGGTACCCGGACTGTACGATATTGACACCAGAAGTCTTACAAGAATTGTTCGTGAGTACGGTGTTATGAACTGCAAGCTCACATATTCCCTTGATAACCTTGAAAAGGATTTACAGGAGCTAAAGGGATATAGGGTTAAGGATGCAGTAAAGAGCGTTACCTGTGAAAACTCACAAACATTCCACAGCGAAAGCGGTAAAAAGAAGGTTGTCCTGATGGACTTTGGTGCCAAGGAGAATATTCGCCGTGAGCTTGTTAAGCGTGGCTGTGATGTGACAGTTGTTCCTGCAAACACAAAGAAGGACGAAATCCTTGCACTTAACCCCGACGGAATTATGCTTAGCAACGGTCCGGGAGATCCAACAGAAAACACAGAGATTATTGAAGAGATTAAAAAGCTGTGCGAATGTAAAATTCCTACCTTCGGCATTTGCCTCGGACATCAGTTACTTGCATTGTCCCAGGGAGCAACCACCGAAAAGCTCCACTACGGTCACCGTGGTGCAAACCAGCCTGCAAAGGATATGGAAACAGGAAGAATATATATTACAAGCCAAAACCACGGCTACGCTGTGGTAAATGACAGTCTGCCAAATAACGCAAAGGTAAGCTTTGTAAACGGAAATGACGGAACCTGTGAGGGTGTGACATACTGCGATATGCCTGCATTCTCTGTTCAGTTCCACCCTGAAGCCTGTGGAGGCCCTCAGGATACTGCGTTTTTGTTTGACAGATTTATCAGTATGATGGAATAATTTTGTAAATTCCCTTTAATATGTATTTGAAAGGATGTATATAAATGCCAATTAAACCTGATTTAAAGAGAGTTATGGTAATCGGTTCAGGTCCGATTGTTATCGGTCAGGCGGCTGAGTTTGACTATGCAGGCACACAGGCTTGCCGAGCATTAAAGGAAGAGGGTCTTGAGGTTATCCTCATCAACTCAAACCCGGCTACAATTATGACAGATAACGCAATGGCTGATAAGGTGTATATCGAGCCGCTTACTCTCCCTGTTGTTAAGAGAATAATCGAAAAGGAAAAGCCTGACGGACTTATCTCCACACTTGGCGGTCAAACAGGACTTACCCTATCAATGCAGCTTGCAAAGGAGGGCTTCCTTAAAAAGCACGGAGTTCAGCTTTTGGGTGCAAATCCCGAAACTATTGACAAGGCTGAGGACAGACAGATGTTTAAGGACACAATGGAATCCATCGGTCAGCCTGTTATTCCGTCCCTTGTTGTAAATGATGTTGAGTCTGCTGTTGAGTTTGCCGACAAAATCGGTTACCCTGTAATCATTCGTCCTGCATTTACTTTAGGCGGTACAGGCGGAGGAATTGTTGACAACGAGGATGAGCTTAGGGAGATTACATCAAACGGTCTTGAGCTTTCACCTATCACACAGGTTCTTGTTGAAAAGTGTATTGCAGGTTGGAAAGAGATTGAGTTTGAGGTTATCCGTGATTCAGACGGAAATGTTATCACAGTCTGCTCAATGGAAAACTTTGACCCTGTTGGTGTTCACACAGGCGACTCTATTGTTATCGCTCCTGCTGTTACATTGGCTGATAAGGAATATCAGATGCTTCGTTCAGCATCTCTGAATATTATTCAGGCTCTCGGTGTTGAGGGCGGTTGTAACTGTCAGTTTGCTCTAAATCCCGAAAGCTTTGAATATGCTGTTATAGAGGTAAACCCAAGAGTTTCCCGTTCTTCAGCCCTTGCCTCAAAGGCAACAGGTTACCCAATCGCAAAGGTTGCGGCAAAAATTGCAATCGGCTACACCTTGGGGGAAATCAAAAATGCAGTTACAGGCTCTACATATGCCTGTTTTGAACCGGCGCTTGACTATGTTGTTGTTAAGTTTCCAAAATGGCCTTTTGACAAGTTTGTTTACGCAAAGAGAACTCTGGGAACACAGATGAAGGCAACAGGCGAGGTTATGGCTATTGCACCAACCTTTGAACACGCAATTATGAAGGCGGTGAGAGGTGCAGAAATCTCCCACGACACTTTGGACGACAAAATGTTCGAGAAAATGAGTGACGAAAACATCGTTGACAGACTTTCCGTCTGTGACGACCGGAGAATTTTCTGTGTTTTCGAGGCTCTCAAAAGAGGAGTTTCTGTTGAAAAAATCCACGAAATCACCCTTATTGACGAGTGGTTCTTAAACAAGCTTCTTTTACTTGTTGATATGGAAAATACCCTTAAAGAGGGAAATATTGACAAAGAAACATATATGAAAGCCAAAAAGCTTGGCTTCCTTGACAGAACTATTGAAAAGTTCACAGGGGAGAAATGCTCCTTTACAAGCACCCCTGTATATAAAATGGTTGATACCTGTGCGGCTGAGTTTGACGCCGAAACACCTTATTTTTACAGCACCTTTGACGAAGAAAATGAGGCTGAACATTTTATTGCCCAGAAAAATTCAGGCAGAAAGACAGTTATCGTATTCGGCTCAGGTCCTATCAGAATCGGTCAGGGTATAGAATTTGACTATTCCTCCGTTCACTGCGTATGGTCACTTAAAAAGGCAGGCTTTGATGTTGTTATTGTAAACAACAACCCGGAAACAGTTTCAACCGACTTTGACACAGCCGACAGACTTTACTTTGAACCTCTTACAAATGAAGATGTAATGGGCATTATCAAAACAGAAAAGCCTATCGGTGCAGTTGTAGCCTTTGGCGGTCAAACGGCAATTAAGCTGACAAAATATCTGTCCGACAACGGTATTCAAATTCTCGGTACATCTGCTGATGCTATTGATATGGCTGAGGACAGAGAAAGATTTGACGAGCTGCTTGAAAAGTACAACATTAAGCGTCCAAAGGGCTTTACGGTTATGAACTGTGACGAGGCGCTTGAAATAGCCGACAAAATCGGCTATCCTGTTCTTCTCCGTCCTTCCTATGTTCTTGGCGGTCAAAATATGATTATCGCCTTTAACGAGGCAGATGTTAAGGAATATATGGCTATCATTTTGGCACAGAACATTGAAAATCCTGTTCTTATTGACAAATATATGATGGGAACAGAGATTGAGGTTGACGCAATCTGTGACGGTGAGGACATCTTAATTCCGGGTATTATGGAGCATATCGAAAGAGCCGGTGTTCACTCCGGCGACTCTATTGCAGTTTATCCGGCTTGGAATATTTCCGATAAAATGACAGATACCATTATTAAGTCATCAAGAGATTTGGCACTTTCACTCCAGACAAAGGGTCTTGTGAATATCCAGTACCTAATCTACGAGGATGAGCTTTATGTAATCGAGGTGAACCCTCGTTCTTCAAGAACAATTCCTTACATCAGCAAGGTTACAGGCGTACCAATGGTTGACCTTGCAACAAGGGCAATGTTTGGCGAAAAGCTGAGGGATATGGGCTACGGCACAGGTCTTTACAGAAAAAGTCCTTATGTTGCAGTTAAGGTTCCTGTATTCTCCTTTGAAAAGCTGATTAATGTTGACAACCACTTAGGTCCTGAAATGAAGTCAACAGGCGAAGTTCTTGGTCTTGCAAGCACCTTGGAGGAGGCTCTTTACAAGGGACTTATCGGTGCAGGCTACAAGATGAAGCGTGGTGGCGGTGTGTTTATCACCGTAAGGAACAGCGACAAATGTGAAATCGGAGATGTAGCCAAAAAGTACGCCGACCTTGGATTTAAGATTTACGCCACAGAGGGAACAGCCAACTTCCTTAGAGGATACGGTGTGAACGCTGTTTCTGTTAAGAAAATCCACGAGGACAAAAACGACAATACATTAACTCTTATTGAAAGCGGCAAGATTCAGTATGTTATTTCAACATCGGCAAAGGGCAGAATGCCTGAGCGTGACTCGGTTAAAATCCGAAGAAAAACAGTTGAAAGAAACATTCCCTGCCTTACATCCATAGACACAGCCAATGCTCTTGCAGACTGTCTGAAGAGTAAGTACAGTCAGATTAGCACAGAGCTGGTTGACATAAACAATATGAGGGATGAAAAGATGAAACTAAAATTCACCAAGATGCACGGTACAGGAAACGACTACATCTATTGCAGTACCTTTGACCAAAAGATTAACAATCCTGAGGCTTTGGCTGTAAGACTTTCCGACAGACACTTTGGAATCGGCGGTGACGGTATTATACTTGTTTGCCCAAGCGACAAGGCTGACGCAAAGATGAGTATGTTTAACCTTGACGGCTCCGAGGGTAAAATGTGCGGTAACGGCATTCGCTGTGTAGGTAAATTCCTCTATGACCACGGTATGGTTGACATTAACGAAAAGGACGAAATCACAATCGAAACCCTTTCGGGCATTAAGCACCTTAAGGCATACACCCGTGACGGAGAGGTTAAGTCACTCAGGGTTGATATGGGCAAGGCAATCCTTGACCCGAAGGAAATTCCTGTTGCAATGGATAAGGAAAAAGTGATTGACGAGCCTTATACAATAGACGGTGAAGAGTACAGAATTACCTGTGTTTCAATGGGTAACCCTCACTGTGTGGTATTTATGCAGGGTGACATTGACAATATCGACATTGAAGATATTGGTCCGAAGTTTGAAAACGACAAGCTGTTCCCTGAAAGGGTAAACACAGAATTTGTAAAGGTGCTTGACGACCATACAATCAAGATGAGAGTATGGGAGAGAGGCTCAGGTGAAACCTGGGCTTGCGGTACAGGCGCCTGTGCAGTTGCAGTAGCAGCCTGTGAAAACGGTTTCTGCAAAAAGGGTGAGGACATCACCATCAAGCTAAAGGGCGGCGACCTTGTTATCAATTACACAGACGATACTGTATATATGACAGGAGATGCCGAAAAGGTATTTGAGGGTACAGTTGAAATCTAATTAAGTGAAAATTTAAAATTTCCTTTTGTCAGCCTCATTTATGAGGCTGGCAATGGTATTTTTCGGATAGATATATTAAATAAAAAAGATAAGGATAATTCAGGAGGACAAAATGAGCAAGATTCCTACAAAGTATATATTTGTTACCGGCGGTGTTGTTTCCGGACTTGGCAAAGGTATTACAGCAGCATCCCTTGGTCGTTTGCTAAAGGCAAGAGGACTAAAGGTTGCAGCACAGAAGCTTGACCCATACATTAATGTTGACCCGGGTACAATGAGCCCCTACCAGCACGGAGAGGTTTATGTTACCGAGGACGGTGCCGAAACAGACCTTGACCTTGGACACTACGAGCGTTTCATTGACGAAAACCTTAACAAATTCTCTAACCTTACAACAGGTAAGGTGTATTCAAATGTTCTTGAAAAAGAGAGAAGAGGAGATTACCTTGGGGAAACAGTACAGGTGATTCCCCACATTACAAATGAGATTAAGCACTTTATCTATCAGGTTGGCAAAAACACCGACGCCGATGTTGTAATTACAGAAATCGGCGGTACAGTCGGTGACATTGAGTCACAGCCATTTTTGGAGGCTATCCGTCAGGTAAGCCTTGAGGTTGGCAGAGAAAACAGCATTTTCATCCATGTGTGCCTTGTTCCATACATAGCAGGAAGTGAGGAACACAAGAGTAAGCCAACACAGCACTCCGTTAAGGAGCTTCGTGCACTGGGCATAAACCCCGACATTATTGTCCTCAGATGCGACAAGCCTCTTGAGGAATCAATATTCAAGAAGATTGCAATGTTCTGCAATGTTCAGCCTGACTGTGTTATTGAAAATATCACTATTCCTGTACTTTACAAGGCACCTCTTATGCTTGAAAAGGCTCATTTCTCCGATGTTGTATGCCGTGAGCTTAACATTGACGCAAAGCCGGGAGATATGAAGGAATGGCACGAAATGCTGGAGAGAATTGACTCCAGAGAAAAGACTGTAAAGATTGCCCTTTGCGGTAAATATGTACAGCTCCACGATGCCTACCTTTCAGTTGCCGAGGCACTTCGCCACGCAGGATATGAAAACAAGGCTTTTGTAGAGATTAAGTGGATTGACACAGAGCTTATCACAGAATACACAGTTGACGACCTTTTGGGTGATGTAGACGGAATACTTGTTCCCGGAGGATTTGGTCAGCGTGGTGTTGAGGGTAAGATTAAGGCTGCCGAATATGCCCGTAAAAACAACATTCCTTACCTCGGCATCTGCCTTGGTATGCAGGTTGCAGTTATTGAATTTGCAAGGAATGTAATCGGCTTTGAGGACGCTAATTCCGGCGAATTTGCACCTGAAAGCAAGCACAGAGTTATTGACATTATGGAAGAACAGATGGGCGTTGTTACAAAGGGCGGTACAATGCGACTTGGTGCTTATCCTTGCAAGGTGAAAAAAGGCTCAATGCTTGAAAAGGCATATGGTAAAAAAGAGGTTGCCGAAAGACACCGCCACCGCTATGAGTTTAACAACGAATTCCGTGATGTATTTGAAGAAAACGGTATGGTAATCTCCGGTACTTCACCAAACGGACTGTTGGTTGAGGCTGTTGAAATTCCTGCAAACAGGTTTTATGTTGCTGTTCAGTATCATCCTGAATTTAAGTCAAGACCAACAAATGCTAATCCTGTTTTCAGAGAGTTCATTAAGGCTTCTGCGGAAGATTAAACAGAAATATAATTCTTAAAAGAATGGAGTGTTAATATGAAGGTAAATAAGAATTTCGACAACTTAGTTCCAAACTACCTTTTTGCAGAGATTGCAAAGAGAGTTAACGACTACTGCAAGGCAAATCCCGACAAAAAAGTTATTAAGCTTGGCATCGGTGATGTTACTCTGCCAATCCCCCAAATTGCAGTTGACGCAATGAAGAAGGGCGCAGAGGATTTGGGAAATAAAGAAACCTTTAAGGGCTACCCTGACTATGAGGGTTATGAGTTTGTAAGAAAGGCTGTTGCCGACTATTATAATACCTTTGGTGTTGAAATTGACCCAAGCGAAGTACTTATTACAGACGGTGCAAAGAGTGACTCCGCCAATATTCAGGACATTTTTGACAAGGACAACACTGTTCTTGTAACCGACCCTGTTTATCCTGTTTATGTTGACAGCAACATTATGGCAGGCAGAGAGATTATTTATGCCGACTCAAACGAGGCAAACGGCTTTGCCGCTATGCCTGACGATAGCGTAAAGGCAGACATCATCTACCTTTGCTCACCAAACAACCCAACAGGCTCTGCATATTCCTATGACCAGCTAAAGGCTTGGGTTGACTATGCTAACAAGAATGATGCAGTTATCATCTATGATGCCGCATATGAGGCATTTATCACAGACGATTCTCCAAGGAGTATTTTTGCAGTTGAGGGTGCAAGAACCTGTGCTATTGAGCTTTGCTCACTTTCAAAGACAGCAGGCTTTACAGGTACTCGTTGTGGCTACACAGTAATTCCAAAGGAGCTTGAAAGGGACGGCAAAAACATCTATCAGATGTGGTACAGAAGAGAAGCTACAAAGTTTAACGGTGTTTCTTGGCCTGTACAGTGCGCAGCCGCCGCAGTACTTTCAGAAGAGGGTCAAAAGCAGTTTAAGGAGAACATCAAGTATTATCAGGAAAATGCAAGGATTATCTCCTCTGCTATGGACGAGCTTGGCATCTACTACACAGGTGGTAAAAATTCCCCATACATCTGGCTAAAGTGCCCTAACGGTATGGGCAGCTGGGAATTTTTCGACTATCTCCTTGAAAATGCCAATGTTGTGGGTACTCCCGGCGAGGGCTTTGGCAAGAACGGCGAGGGTTACTTCCGTCTTACCTCCTTTGGCGACAGAGAAAACACCATTGAGGCTGTAAGAAGAATTAAGGAGCTACTTTCTAAGTAATCAATTAACAAAATTAAAAAATTATTCACAGAAAAACAGCATATCATACAAATTAACACCCGAAATTTTGGGTGTTAATTTTATTGTAGTAAAAATCTGTTTGTGTTATAATTTGTGTAAAGATAGGAGGTAAATATATGAAGAAAATATTATCTTTAATAATGTCTTCAGCAATGGTTGCAAGTGCAATTACTATTGCTCCTGCTGTTTCTGCCTCACAGGCAGACAAAACCCCTGTTGCAGACAACTCATTTACAACTTCTGTTAATGCCGATGATTTTAGCTGGGACAACGCCTCAGTTTACTTTTTGCTTACTGACCGCTTTAACAACGGAAACACAAGCAATGACCACAGCTATAACAGAGGTCTTGAAAAGGACGGTACAGTTACAACAAAAATGAAGAGTGACGCCGCATCTTTTCAGGGCGGTGACTTTGTAGGTATTACAAAGAAGATTAACGAGGGATATTTTAACGATTTAGGTGTAAATGCCCTTTGGATTTCTGCCCCATATGAGCAGATTCAGGGATATTCCTGTTCCGGTAACGGAAAAAGCTCTTTCCCGCACTATTCATATCACGGTTACTATGCCGGAGATTATTCGGAGATTGACCAGAACTTCGGCACTCCGGAGGAGTTTGCAACAATGGTTGATACAGCCCACGAAAAGGGCTTGCGTGTTGTTTTGGATATTGTTATGAACCATCCCGGATACAACACTATGTATGATATGAACAAGTTTGGTTTCGGTATGCTTAAGGATGGTTGGGATACTAACTACTATTCCTTTGCAGGCGACAACAACACATATCACAACTACATTACCTATACTAACGCAAGTCAAACAGAAGAACTTTCAAAACTTTGGGGTACAGGGTGGGGTGGCTCCTGGATGAGAGCCGGTATTTCAGGCTATCCTGCATTTGGAACAGGCGATTTACTTAATACAGCAGGCGGTGAACTTCCTGACTTTAGAACAGAGAGTGAAGAAGAGGTTGAAGTTCCTACATTCCTACAGAACAAGTGGAAAACCGAAGGTACATATGATGAAAAAATGGCAGACCTTGACCAGTGGTTTACCTCAACAGGAAATACAAAAAGGGTTAGGAATTATCTTTGCTACTGGCTCAGCAGTTATGTTGAGGAGTACGGTATTGACGGCTTTAGATGCGACACTGCTAAGCATGTAGAAAAGGATTCATGGGCAGCACTTAAAGATACCTGTGTTAAGGCTCTTAACACCTGGAGAGAAAATAACCCAACAAAAGCCGGAGCAAACTGGGACGAGGACTTTTGGATGACAGGAGAGGTTTACGGAAAGGGCCTTTCAAACGAAAAGGACGCATACTTTACCGAGGGTAAGTTTGACTCCACCATCAACTTTGCATTTACCGGTGGCGGCGGTGTATCTG
>JAQXVY010000028.1 GCA_029225165.1 Oscillospiraceae bacterium | reverse complement strand
ATTTCACTTTCACCGTCAAGGTTATCCATAGAAAGTCTTACAATTCCGTTGTCCCTACCGTAGTACAAGTATCCCCTGTGAATACACCAAAAGGAAAAGCAAAAGTCAAAATCGTCACTCACCCTTTTACGGTTACTTCCGTCAAGGTCACACTGAAGGAGATACTGCTTGTATTCAATAAAATCCTTGTCATATTCACCGCACAAAATGTACAGCTTACCATTGTAATATTGAATCATCTGATTATTCATTACAGACTCAGAAACATCAAAATACGCATCACAGCTATTTGGATTATTGTGTAGGCAATTAGGCTTTGAGCATAGTGGAGTTGCCTCCTTAGTTTCCTTATCAATATAAAAAAGGATATTGTTTGTCTTGCTATAATACATATAGTAGTAGCCCTTTGGAGATTCTGTCATTGGCAAATCAGTACCACTTTGGCGATAATAGTACTGCATATCTGTTTCTATATTAAAATTTTTGTCAGCAGATTTTTCTTCCTCACAGCCTGTCACACTAAAACATAGAATTAAAATAATTAATACTGACAATACTTTTTTCATAGTAAATCACCTCAAAATCATTTTACATTCACCGTCTGTAATCCATATGGATTTTAAAATTTTTAAAAATACAGATAAAATCCAGATGTATGTGTTATAATTAATCTGGGTGATTGTATGTACAGTATTTTACTTGTTGAGGATGACAAAGACATAGTTGAAATTATTACCGACTATTTTGACGGTAAGGAATACAAATTTTCCGTTGCAGAAAGGGGCAACACCGCCCTTGAAATGATTTATGAAAATACATATGACCTTTTAATTCTTGACATTATGTTGCCGGAAATAAACGGCTTTGATATTTGCAAGGAAGTAAGGAAAAATCGGGATACTCCCATAATCTTCATAACTGCACTTGGCAGTCAGGAGGATATTCTGAGGGGATATTCCAATGGATGTGACGACTATATTGTAAAGCCCTTTTCACTGCCTGTTTTTCACAGCAAGATTGACGCTCTCATAAAGCGCTCAAAGGGACTTGTCACAGGAGAAATTTTGAGTGTTGGCGACATTTCATTAAACACAAATAAGGTCAAGGTTTTCTGCAACAACGAAGAAATAACCTTAACCCACAAGGAATATGAAATACTAAAGCTCCTACTTGAAAACAAGGGCAGAGTTGTCACAAGGGAAAAACTGATAAACACCATTTGGGGATATGACAACACAAAAGACGAAAGAGTGCTGGACTCCCACATAAAAAATTTGAGGAAAGCCCTGGGAAAATACGGAAAGCAGATAAAAACAGTCATACGCAGAGGGTATACCATAGGTGAATAACAGGAGAACAAAATGAAAATACAAATCATAATGCTATACATCAGGACAATCTGTCTTGTGCTGGTTTTAGGCTTGATTATATTTATTATTTATGGATTTATCACCTGCAATCAGGCAAAGGATACATTCTTTATGAATGCAGAAATAAATAAGGAACAGCTTGTAAAGGATATAAAATCCACTACCGAAAACATCATAGTGACAGTTGATGACTACAAAGACATTTCCTTTGGGGAGCTTGCATATTTAATTCAAAGCAGTAGCAACAAGGATACATATATTGAGGCAACAGACTCCAAGGGAAGGACTATTTGTACAAATAACAACTGTTATCCTGCTGACTTTAACCAAAAGGGTGTTATCAGCTTTGAGGACTTTAGAAGTCAATTAAGCGACAGGGATTATAATGAAATAATCTCTTACCTTGAAAAGGAACCTGTGGGAAAGGATAAAACAAGATACATATTGTCTTGCAGTCGATACAATATTCTGTCCTCGGGTAGAATTATCCCCACCGAACTGCAAATTCTTTTAACCGAAAAGGATAATGTTTGGTACATTCAAAATGACATTATAAAGACTTATAAGTTAAACAAGGACATTAAAAAATATACAGCTGAAAATGATTTTTCCCTAATGGATATAACTGTAGGTGCCGAAAACAGCAACGAACTGCCCCTTGAATTTGTAAAGGGCAATTACAGTAACTTTGACAACATAAAATCCGTAAAAAACAGAATTTCTAAAAAGGTAGACAAGGAGATAAGCAAATATTCCTTTGGCTACTTTGACTATGCCTACAATAAAGCGGATACCATATCTTTTTCCAGCATAGAAACTGGGAATAATAATTTCAAGGACTACTATATCATCTGTGTCACCTACACAGAGAGCTTTAACGCCCTTGAATATGCCTTTGATGATTTAGTTAAGGCTTTTTGGTTTATCATTATTTTGTTCACCGTAACGGGAATTTTGATTTCTTTCATATCAGCAAGGACGCTGAAAAATCAGTATGCACTTGAAGAAAAACGCAGACAACTTACAAGAGGACTTGCTCACGACCTAAAGACACCCCTTTTCATAATAAGGGGCTATGCCGAAAACCTTAAAAATAATATTCACACAGAAAAGCGTGAGCATTATGCTGAAAAAATCATAAAACAGACTGAGGAAATGGACATACAAATAAAGACCATGCTCCGCTTTGACAAACTGCAATCATCAGTAAGGCTAAACAAAACAGATTTTGATTTGTCACAGGTTTTGACGGAAATAATTTCAGCCTACCACCCTGCTCCATATACTGAAATCGAAGATAACATTACAATTAACGCAGACAAAGAAATGATGCACCATCTTATTACAAATCTGATTGACAACGCATATCAGCACACCACAGACGAAAAAAGCATAATAATAAAGCTGACTGCAAACAGCCTTACAGTCAGCAACAAAGCAGAAAACATTAAGAAAGCATATTTAAAAAACCTTTGGGAACCCTACTGCACAATGGATGCCACAAGAAAAAACAGAAACGGTCTTGGACTTTCCATAGTAAAAAACATTGCAGAGCAACACAAATTCACCTGCATTTCCGAAATTAAAGGAGATACCATTACCTTTGGATTTTCTTTCACTGTCGTGGTGTGAGCATCAGAGCCATTTCTTTTCACGACGGTGCAGGTTCAAGCACCAAACAAAAATAATCCGAACCTTACTCCGATTGGAGATGGATTCGGATTTGCACCATAAAAAGATATAAAATACTCCCCTATCTACTATCTAATATAAATATTTTAATGGCGATACATTAAACTACAAATATATTTTCGTCTCTTTGGTCTTTAAGGTGCCAAAAAACAGTATCAAACTTAAAAAACTCGTTCTGTTAAATTTAATTTTCACTTTCAAACACATAGAGGTACAAATCCTCAAGTGTAGGCGATACGGGTTTTGGTGCGTAATTTTTTGGCGCATTGTCTGTTACTATTCTCACGGTTATTTTGTCACCGCTGTGAAATAAGTTTGATACACGGTAGTTTTTTTGAAAATATTTTAGACTTTCCTTTTCTATCTCCACTTCAAAAACCTTGTTTTCTATTTCCTTTGTAAGGCTGTTACAGGTGTTATGGGATATGAGTTTCCCCTCTTTCAGCAGGATTATTTCCTTTGCTATGAACTCTATGTCGGACACAACATGGGTGGAAATCAGGACTATTTTGTCCTCGGCAATCTCACTTATAAAATTTCTTATTCGTATTCTTTCCTTTGGGTCAAGTCCTGCTGTGGGTTCGTCAAGGATAAGTATTTCGGGGTCATTTAAAAGTGCTTGTGCTATTAAGGCTCTTTGTTTCATTCCGCCTGAAAATCCGCCTAACTTTTTGTGTGCTGATTCTGTGAGGTTTACGGTTTTAAGCAGTGATATAATTTTCTCCTTTGCCTCTTTCTTCTTAAGTCCCTTTAGTGCCGACATATACCACAAAAATCTGTTGAGGGTAAAGTCGTCATATAGTCCCTGTTGCTGTGGCATATAGCCAAGGACAGAACGGTAGTCTTTACCCAATTTTTTGATATTTTCACCGTCATACAGCACCTCACCGCTATCTGCATTTAGGTTATCGGTGATAATGTTCATAAGTGTTGATTTACCGGCACCGTTGGGGCCAAGTAGCCCATACACTCCCGGTGTAAGTGTTACGGAAAAATCGTCAAGCGCCTTTACTGTTCCCTTTTTGTAGGTTTTACTTATGTTTTTGATTTCAAGTTTGGGCATATTATTCCTCCGTATAAATCTTGTGACTGATTAATTTGAATAACACCGACAGCAAAACGCATAAGCCTATTGTCACCCATACTGCAATCATATTGTTTTCCATTACAATACTGCCGAATCTTATGCTTTCAAAGTTAAGAACAGCAAAAGTCGGAATCAACAGCAATGCTGATGAAAGCAACATTGTCATCAGGTAGTTTTTAAGTAGTAGCGACACTAAATTGATAAGGGAAACTGCAAAGACAGACAGCACAAAATATCCCATTAACGCAAGCAAAGCAACTCCAATTACCGAAAGTGAAAGTCCGTTATTTTCTTTAAGCAAACATATTACAGGAGTTGAAAAGCTGTCCGTTCCGTATGTGCTTATAAACCTTATAAAGTAGGGCAAATAAACTATAACAAAGCCGATTATCATCGCAGACAAGGAGATAACCTCTTTGCGGACAAAAACTGCTGTTTTGCCCAATTTGGTCGGTCTTATAAGATTTATCATATTGTTTTTATATTCACCTGTAAAAATCACAGGTAACATAATTATTAAAATAAGGGATAGGGTTGAAAAATTTTTCCATTCTCTAATGCTGTTGGAAACAAAATTGCTGTAAATATTTTCATCAATAAACCTTGAATTAACACCCTGTTTTTGCAACTTTTGAAGTCTTTTGTACTGTAACTTTACCCTGTCGAAGGCTGTACCTTTTGTTTCTATAATGCTGTTAATTGAGGTGCATAACGCACTTTTTGCATTGTCGGATAGTGATTGGTCATTTTCAATTTCTGCAAGGCGGTTTTCAAGGTTACTAAAATACTTTTCCTCTTTATGAATAAAATCCACCTTGTCGGGAGTTATGTCGCCCTCCAGCCGTTCCATATACGCCTTGTAGTCGCTGTCGGATATATCAAGATAGCTGTAGGCAACTGTGCCTATGGAATTTACCACACCGTAACCCACAAGGAGAATAAGAAGAACAGCCATCTTATTTTGTACAAGGAATTTGTAAATCTCGCCAAGAGAAACACTTACACTTCCCCTGATTTTGAAGAATCTCATTTTGATTTTTGCAAAATATCCTGAAAGTACAGAGGTTTTGCGACTCTGATTTTTTATGCTGAAAATCACACAGGAAATTACACAGCACAAAACTAAAACAAACCCCAAAATAGACAGCACCAAAGGAAATGCTGTGACAGCCTTTGAGAAAATATTGAGATTAATATATTCACCGACAAAGCTGTTGCTTAACACATAGAAAATGTTGATATACTTGGGATAATTAAAGGATGATGCAGACGGAATAAATGCGTAGAGGAGATACTCCCCTATTACCACACCCACAGATGCAATATACATAAGGGCAGGGCTTGAAAAGATGATGAAAATCATTGCAAATATTGATGCTACTGCTACTGTTCCTGTAATTTTCATCAATGCAAATAGTATAAGATACTGCCATACACTTAAACCAAAAGGACAGTTGCGAAATTCAGAAACAGACTGAATACTTCTGTTTAAATCATCAGCGCCGTAGAGCAGGGTATTTGCTGTGTAATTACCTAATGTAAAAATCAGGCTGACCGCTATTGATACCCCGAAAAGCACCAACAACTTTGAAATAATTGTCCTTAGTCTGCCATATTTTGATGATTTCACAAGGTTATAAAGACCCCTGTCCCTTTCATATCCAAAGAGAAAAATACAAACAAGAAACACAACTGCAATAACACAAAAGTCTGTCAATGTATAGCCCGTTGTGGCTTGAAGGGCGTTGCTGTTGCCTATTGATAAATCTATATTTTTAAGATGCCGGTAGTCCTCTGCGGTTTTGTAAAGATTATTGTAGGAAAAGGAGTTTTCATCACCAAAGACAGACACACTTGACTGCAAATCCGCCCTTTGTCCCATTTGACCGATAAAATCAGGGTAGGATTTTA
>JAQXVY010000027.1 GCA_029225165.1 Oscillospiraceae bacterium | reverse complement strand
CTGCAGCCGAGCAATTTCCATAAAGTAAAATCCTATCTGACTGCAATAGCCAGATAGGATTTTTTTAATCAGTGGTTTCTTAAGTGTTATCCGAGTGAGGGGATAAATTGTACAAGATATCTTTGAATTTGGGTTGCATCTCTAATATCTACATTACGATCGCCGTTTGTATCTGCTACAGCAAGCTGTTCATAATCCAAATCAACCATGAATGTAACGTATTTTTGAATTGTCGTTGCGTCTGCAATGCTAATTACTCCGTCACCGTCTACATCGCCCATAATATTATCGCTTGAAACTGTTACTGCGCTTGCCGTAATCGGTACAAGTGTAAAAACGCTGAACGCAAGAATTACCGCAAGCAGGATTGCTGTAAATTTTTTAATTGATTGTTTTGCCAAAGAAATCACTCCTTGTAAAATATTTATAATTTAATTATAGCGCGCAGATATAAATTTGTCAATAAGTAATTAAAATAACGGACAAGCCGTAGTTATGCTTGCGAGCCATTTCTAAGAAAGCAGAGATGGCTCAACAGGCGGATTTTTCGCTGACAGCACAAATGCATCTGCACAGGTTTGGAATACTGTGAATTTGCTGTTGCGACTTGACCGAGATTGGAAGGTGTAAGTATGAGTTATGGTAAAATGAATGGCTTTGCCGTAATCAAAAGTTTTTACAAGGATAAAGATGATGAAGGTTTTGCAAAGGATACAGAACTCATAATTGCCACTGTAAGGTGTTACAGAGAAGGCAGACACGGTTCAAAAAGATGGCTTAATCTATCTGCTTTTACTGATGCAACCGATTTATTTCGATTTCGTGTTATACCGGACATAGCAATTACAACTGATTATGTAATTGATTATGAGGGTGAACGATTTAAAATTATCTCTGTTGAAAATGTAAAAGGCAGAGGTATGTATATTGAAGTGCTTGCAAAAAAGGTGGAGGGTACTGTTGGCTAAGGTGCAAATGATGATGCCTGATGATTTTCTGAAAAGGCTCTCTAAACTGGAAAAGCATACTGACGAAATAACTGAGGCTGTCTTAAAGGAGGGCGCAAAGGTTGTGCTTTCTACCTTTAAATCAAGTCTGAATGAGGTTATTGGAAAGGACCTAAAGTGCAAGTCAAGGTCAACAGGTCAGCTTGTATCATCTTTGGGTATTTCAAAACCTTTGATGGATAGAAATGGGAACTTTAATATAAAAATAGGCTTTGCTGAACCTCGTGACGGAAATGAAAGCAACGCAAAAATTGCCACTGTAATTGAGTACGGAAAGCAAGGTCAACCGCCAAAGCCCCTTTTAAAGCAGACAAAGAAAAGGTCGAAGAAACCGGCACAGGAGGCTATGATTAAGAAATTTGAGGAGGAAACAAAGAAACTATGAGTATGTTATCAGATATTAAAGAAATTCTTTTACCCCTTAATATTTCTATGGAAACAGGTGTATTTACCGATAAAGCACCGGACAGATATATCGTAGTTACCCCTATTGAAGAAAGTTTCGATGTCTTTGCAGACAACAAGCCACTGATTGATGTTCACGAGGTAAGAATATCAATATATACAAAAGGCAATTATTTAAAGCTGAAAAACGATATCGTAAATGCTTTCTTAAAAGCTGAATACACAATCACAAATCGACAATATATTGGTTACGAAACCGACACAGGCTATCATCACTACAACATTGATGTAGCTAACTATTACGAAATGGAGGAACTTTAATGGCAACAATAGGTCTTGATAAACTATACTATGCCCCTATTACAGAGGACGAAAACGGTGAAGAAACATACGGAACTCCGGTACAGCTTGCAAAGGCGATTTCAGCAGAGTTATCAGTAGAACTTGCCGAGGCAACATTATATGCAGATGACGGTGCGTCAGAGGTTGTAAAGGAGTTTAAGTCCGGCACATTGTCCCTTGGTGTTGACGATATTGGCCCTTCTGTTGCATCGGATTTGTCCGGTGTAACAATAGATAAAAACAATGTCATTATCGCATCAAGTGAAGACGTAACTGCACCGGTGGCCATTGGCTTCAGAGCGAAAAAGTCAAACGGAAAGTACAAGTACTTTTGGCTTTATCGTGTAAAATTCGGTATTCCGGCATCAAGCCTTGCCACAAAGGGTGATAGCATTACATTCTCCACCCCAACTATTGAGGGAACTATTATGAGAAGAAACAAGCCTGACGGAAAGAATAATCACCCCTGGAAGGCAGAGGTTACTGAGGGCGACACAGGTGTTGAAACATCTGTAATTTCAAACTGGTACAGCAAAGTGTATGAGCCATCATATATAGGGGAATAAGGAGGATAACTTATGGATAACGACCGTTCTTCAACAGTAAGCATTGGCGAAGAAGAATACGAACTAATCTTAACTACAAAAGCAACAAAAGAGATTGCCGGAAGATACGGCGGTCTTGAAAACCTTGGTGACAAGCTGATGAAAAGTGAAAACTTTGAGGAGGCTTTAGGTGAGATAGTTTGGCTTATCACTCTCCTTGCAAACCAAAGTGTGTTAATTCACAACCTAAAAAACAAGGACAACAAAAAGGAACTCCTCACCGAAGAAATGGTGGAACTGCTGACCTCTCCACACGAACTGACAAAGTACAAGGACAGCATTACAGAGGCACTTTTTAAAGGCACAAAAAGGAATATTGAAAGTGAGCCTGACACAAAAAACACAGTGGTCGAGTAAGTGACGAAGAGTTATTTACTCGACTTCTCTATTATGGCATAAGTCAACTCCACCTAACAATTGACGAGGTGTGGCTTATGCCTTTTGGACTGCTCCTTGACCTTTGGGAATGCCACAAACAGTTTAACGGCCTTGTAAAGCCAAAGAAAGAACATTTTATTGATGAGATTATACCGATAGGTATATAAATCTTTAATAACCTATTGATTTATGGCTTAATTTAGCATATAATATAGACATAATATTTTAAGAAGGTGATTGTATGCATATTGTACCTATC
>JAQXVY010000026.1 GCA_029225165.1 Oscillospiraceae bacterium | reverse complement strand
TCTGTTAGTGGAAAGCGAAAGTGTACTATCAATTCCGATACTCTTATTTACTATCAAATTGTATCACTAATTGAAGGAACATTTTCAAGAACTGACTTTATAGTGTTATCTGATCAAAGCTTTCCCTGTTATCAAAACGGCAATGGACTTGCTAAAGTTTGCAAAGAGATAAATGCTAAGGGAAATCAAATTATTATGCCTTACAATAAAATGTCAAAACCGTTATTGAGTCTTAGGGACTGGCATAAGATTAATTAATTCGTGTTATTCGAGCAAACGGCTACGATAGACTACTATTTTGTCTGTAATTGGCGTGGGGATGTTATTCGCATTTATGACGGGGCAGGTAAGAATATCGAATATAAATAGAAAAATTGAAGCAGGAAGTGAGAGAAAAGAAGGTGTTTTATGCGCGAGGCATTTGAAAAAGTAAAAGCGATAATCGACGGGTGGGATCCGGTCGATCTTTTGACCTGCTGCCACTGCCCCTCCGATGAATACGACGATATCAGTATTGAACTGGCGCAAATGCTGACTTTTGATACCGATGTCGAAACATTGAAAAACGATATATATAATATATTTCTCCGGGATTTCGATGCCGAGACATTTGACAAAAGTCCGCAGGAGTGCGAAACGATTGCGAGAAAAATTATCGGAAATACGACATCAGAGGCAACCAATGCAGAAAGCACAACGGAGTTCTCCGAAGCGGTCAGTGCCTTACTGGAAACGACGGACGAGAACAGCAAATGGATTATAGCTAAGACAAGAGAAGATTATTATCCAAGGGAAAGCGAAACAATGCCCGGCGATGATAACGACAAATTGTTAACAGAAAAGCAGGCTATAGCAATACTTAATGCGAGAATCGCCCCGGACAACGACAAGATGATAAGGGAAATCGACCATAAGGTAGTTATAAATGGTAAGCCGTATTTCTTGGCTCATGCATATACAGTCGGAAGAGATTTTACGTTTACACATGGCTGGTATATCGTAGACCGTGAAACGGGGGATTTGTATAAAGCATATGCCGCCGCGGATTTATATTATTATATCGAAAAAGATTGAACTTTTTAATAAGCGTTTAAGTCATATGCAGGCTTAGGAGGTACATAATATTGAGCTATTTGCCGCCCGGGACTTTTATTGCGGTGACTCTTGTATTTACCGGGATATTGATTTTTGAAACGGTTCGTTATGCAATCAAGGTGAAAAGGGGAGAGATCGGCAAACAATCGTGGCTCTATGCTATGCCGGCGTTTATTTTTTGCGCTATATTTGCCGCGGTAGAAAGATTCTTTCGGGCTTACATACCGGGACCGGTGTCCGATGTTTTATCAAAAATACAACTTTTCTTGCCTCTGTTAGCGTTTGTCTCATTGTGGTGCGCTCAGGTATGGGGATTGAAACGCGGATATATTGAGCAGAAATACAGAAAGACCGTAACTGTCGGAGTGACGCTTCTTCCAATCATGACATTGATTTTTTATTCTATTATTCTCTATGCCTTCTTCAAAAAATAGGCGGAGTGAGCATGACCGAAAAATTCGATTACGGCAAGGACAATCTTGCATCGAAGTGCACTTATGTCAAGAAAATTATGCTGCTGTAAAAATTTAGATTGCAAAGCAGACGGCATTTGTTCTAATGTTCCTGTTCTGTCTGAATATCTTTCATCAGCATTTCATAATTTCAGTCGTCATTAAATGGGAAGGAGGGTGTTAAAATGGCAGATATTGCAGAAATTATGGATATGATCGATTGGCATATGCCATCCGAAATTCGAATCAAAGGAGTATCATTGGCAAGGGACACGGAAACAATCATTCCGTTTATACAACCGTTAACACCAAAGCATATGATCTGGCTGTTGATAAGAAAACCGGAATTATTTACATTGTAGACAAAGCGGGTAAAATTGTTACGGATACAATTTATAAAACCAAATAGGGAGGAGATAATCTGTGAGTAATTACTGTACAATTTATGCAGAGATGCACATGATTTTTGATAATGATTTTGATGTGCACTCGATCACAAAACGTTTAGGAATTGCCCCAACAGAATGTAAATCGCGTAATGAAACACGAATGTCACCTTTGACGGATAAGCCTATTGAGGGTTTTTGGACGTTAAAAACAGAAGAAAAAAGAAGAAAGGGACTTGGGTGTTGTATTGAATGAGCTAATGGGAAATATATTTGCTAAACTACCAGATATCAAAAAAATCTGTGATGAAAATGGAGGAACAGTTGTTTTCGATATCATCCCATTTTTTGATGGAAATAGTAAACCTGCATTGTATTTTGAAAGAGATTTTCTTGATATTGTAAACTATTTGAATGCTACCATTCAAATAGATTTATATGTGAGGTGAATCTGTGTAAATTATTAAAGGGTTTCAGGAGTATTCCTGACAAGTGCCGTGGTATCACAACGGCGATGCCGATAAGTTTTAATTGATTGCACAGTAGCTTATCGAAAATTTACATAGGAGAAAGATGTGAAATTTATAAAACTGTGGCAGAACAATTGAAAATAAACGGAAAATCCGAAGCGGGAGTTCGATTGAAACACAAGCTGTTTAGTCAGTCGTCATTAAATGGGACGGAGGGTATTAAAATGGCAGATATTACAGAAATTATGGATATGATCGATTGGCATATGCCATCCGAAATTCGAATCAAAGGAGTATCATTGGCAAGGGACACGGAAACAATCATTCCGTTTATACAACCGTTAACACCAGAGCATAATAAAAATGTATGGGAAGGTTGTGCCGTAATCATAGCAGAGAAAAGCGATGAAGATCTTAAACCCTATTTAGTTGACTTGTTAGGATGGCTGCAGGACATGAATTGGCCGGGGGCTTTTTGCATCTTAAATAGGCTGCAAAGATACGCGGATAACAATTCTCTCCGTGATGCGATAAATATTTGCATTGAAAAAGCCCGAAAATGTAGGAATGAGGTTTGGGAAGGTAACTTGTGCTTGCTCCTGCATAAACATTAAAGTTAATTTTGAAGAGTAAAGAGATCATACTAGCGAGCATGGCCTTTGGTGAACAAAAGGCAGTTTGTTGAGACAGCCCTGAGTACTTAAGGCTTCGGGAGTATTCCTGACAAGTGCCGTGGTATCACAACGGCGATGCTGGCTGATACATGACAGATTGCTTGTAATATGTAAATATTTTGTGAACATTCAAAACAGAGGCTTGCATTTTTGCCTTTATGTGTCTAATTCATGGAACTCTATTCCTGATTTTTA
>JAQXVY010000025.1 GCA_029225165.1 Oscillospiraceae bacterium | reverse complement strand
TGCTACAAAGAAAACAGCAACAAAGAAAACAGCTGAGGCTGACACAGAGAAAGCAGAGTCAAAAGAATAAGAATAATATGCTGACGCATTTATTTTATATCTCCTCCTAAAGCAACCCCCTAACACGGGGTTGCTTTTTTGTCACTTTCCAAATATAGGTATTAGGGAAACACTGAATAAATCACTTCACACATCTTGTACGCATATTTTTCGCCGGTATGCCCAAAAAATCCTCGCAATACGCCAGTATTACTGCGATTTTTTGAACATACCGACAAAAAATCTGACTGTACAATCTGTGCAAATGATTTAATCAGTGTTTCCTTAGATTTTGTAAATCTCTTGACAATATATCATTACAATGATATATTATAATTGTATCATTACAATGATAGTTTTATTTAGGTTTATAGGAAAGTGGGAAATACTATGGGCAAGATTACACTTTATCATGGTTCAAACCATATTATCAAAGTACCTCTGCTTGAAATCGGCAAAAAAAATAATGATTACGGTCAAGGTCTATACTGCACGAAAGATTTGGAGCTTGCAAAGGAATGGGCTTGTAAACAAAATTCAGACGGTTTTGTCAATGTGTACAGCTTTGGTATGGAAAACTTAAAAATTCTTAACCTCAACGATAATGACAAATCAATTCTTAATTGGATTGCTGTTTTGTTAAAGAACAGAACATTTAATCTCAACACTGATTATGCAAAAATGGCAAGGGAATATTTAATTGATAATTTTTATATTGATACAGCTGATTTTGATGTTGTTATGGGATACAGAGCTGATGATTCATATTTCAACTATGCAGAATCATTTGTCGCCAACGGACTTCCTGTCAAAAGTCTTGCCAAAGCATTAAAGCTTGGGAAACTTGGGGAGCAGATTGCCCTTGTTTCTGAGGAAGCCTTTGAAAAAATAGAATTTATTAAAGCAATTCCTGTTGACAAAAATGTGTACTTTCCAAAGTTTAACACAAGGGATAAAAAGGCAAGAAAACAATACAAAGAGGAATTATCAGTTAAGCTATTGGAAAACGACGATATTTTTGTTATGGATATTATTAGACAAGGAATGAAGAACGATGACCCACGCCTACGATGAAGTATATCTGTCAAGTGCAAAGACAAACCTTGCAGTTATGTTTGACTATGCTGTTAATGATTGTGGCTATGATATTGACTGGTTTGCAGAACTGTTTATAAAATCCGGCAAAGCAAAGCAATTTGAAAGAGGAAATCCGGCAGTCATTACGGGAATGTCGGGGGTTGAACTTGCAAAAAGTATAATTGAACAGATATATAAGGAAAATGCAGATGTACCTGCATCACAGCCAATGGAAAAATCAGCTGAATACTGGGCAGGATGGGCATTGGCAGATTTTCAGTGGTATAGTGCGTATCCCTTTAGGGATATTTTTGAAAAGGTGAAAATGAATGAGATTGTGGATATGTACCCTATATTTCACGAGATGGATATACACCGATTTTATGATGTAATGGCTGAAAGAATGGACAGTATCCAGCTTGAAACAAAACTAAAAAGGATTCGTGAGGCAAGGGGACTGTCACAATCTGCACTTTCCAAAGAGTCAGGTGTTCAACTCCGTTCAATACAGATGTACGAGCAGAGAAACAACGATATTGACAAAGCACAGGCAAATACGCTGTATAAATTATCCTTGGCACTTGGTTGCAGTATTGAGGATTTGCTGGAAAGACCTAATACCTGATAGAAAGCAGACTTGAAACCAACAGTTGCTTGACATTATTTTTATTTAGTGTTTTAATAATTTTGTGGGTAATAATGCTAATATCAATTGAATTTGCGGAAATCTTTTTGATGTATTTTTGCCGTTTGGTTGTGTAGCCCAATGACATTTCCTTTGGCACAGGTAAATCATTTTTTTTCAAAACAAATGGTGTTAGTACAAGGAGGGATTTTATGATTTATGTAGAAAATCTACGGAAAGAATTTAAGAAAACCGTTAAAGAGCCTGGTATTAAGGGCAGTGTAAAATCCCTGTTCAATCCGAAAAAAGAGATAGTAAAGGCGGTTGACGGAATATCCTTTGATGTTCCCAAGGGGGAAATTTTGGGATTTATCGGTCCCAACGGAGCCGGAAAAAGCACAGTTATTAAAATGCTCACAGGTATTCTCACACCAACAGAGGGCAAGTGCGAAATCAACGGTCAAATTCCATATGAAAACCGCAAAAAGTATGTAAAAGAGATTGGTGTGGTATTCGGCCAGAGAACACAGCTTTGGTGGGACCTTGCACTTCGTGAAACCTATGCCGTGTTAAAGGAAATTTACGAGGTGCCTGACAAGGAATACAAGGAGAGAATGGAATTTTTAAACGAGGTGCTTGACCTTGACTCCTTTATAACCAGTCCTGTTCGTACACTGTCCCTCGGTCAAAGGATGAGAGCCGACATTGCAGCCTCTATGCTGCACAACCCTAAGGTTCTGTTCCTTGATGAACCGACTATCGGACTTGATGTTGTTGTTAAGGACAACATCAGAAAAGCTATTCAAAAGATTAACGCAGAGCAAGGCACAACTGTCATTTTGACTACCCACGATTTATCCGACATTGAGCTACTCTGCAAAAGAATAGTAATGATTGACAAAGGAAAACTGGTCTATGACGGCCAGATTAACAACCTTAAGCACAAATTCGGTCAGATGAGAGAACTGGCATTTGAGATGAAGGACGAGGGTGATATTTCCGCCCTTGACTATGCCTCTGCCTTTAATTTTGAGGAGGACGATTTATCCGTTAAATGTCAGGGTGTACAGGTGACTGTCCGTTTCAACAGTCACAAGGCGTCTGTTCAGGATATTCTCAAATATACCCTTGGCAAAATTGATGTTCGTGACATCAATGTTAAGGACGCAGATATTGAGGAGATTATCCGCCGAATATACAAGGACGGTGTGTAATGAAAAAGCTACTTCGTACATACCTTCCCTTTTCAAAAGCCGGACTTCAAAGCTCTATGGCTTACAGGGCAAATTTTTTCTTCTTTATGCTTGGAGAAATTTTCAAGTGCTTTGTAATGTTCTTTGTTTGGAAGGCTGTTTTTAACTCCTCAAACGGTGAAACCTTTATGGGTTTTACTATGGAGAATATGATAGTATATGTGTTCATTTCTTTCCTGACAGGGTATTTGTCCTTTAGTGACGGAGCCTATGCTTTGGGTGAAGAAATTGTGGATGGCTCTGTTACAATGAGGCTGATAAAGCCTTGCTCCTTTGATATGTGCTTTCTGTTTCAGGAGCTTGGCAACAAGGTGATGAACTATTCCATAATGTTTGTCCCTATTGTCTTGGGAGTGAAGATTTACAGGTTCGTTGCAACAGGCAGTGTATGCTTTAACATTGGCTACTTTTTGCTTTTCTTTGTTTCCCTTCAACTTGCATACCTCATTAATTTTTACTTTAATGTATGCTACGGTTTTTTGGCATTTTTCCTGACAAACCTTTGGGGAACAAACCTAATCAAAAATGTTATTGTAAACTTTTTGTCCGGTGCAACAATACCCCTTGCATTTATGCCTGACGCACTTAGAATTGTGCTGACATACCTGCCTTTTGCCGGTCTTTCCTACACCCCTGTTATGATTTATATGGAAATTTACACAGGATGGGAAATACTGTTCTCAATGGCACTTCAAGTATTTTGGCTTGTGTTCTTTGTTGTAGTTTCCAAATTGCTTTGGAAGAGTGCAATGAAACACCTTTGCTTGCAGGGAGGTTGATAAAATGAAAAGAGCGTTTAGACTTCATCGAATTTTTATCGCCCAGTATATGAAAAAGCTGATGGAATACAAGGTTGACTTTATTGTGGGAGCAGTGGGTTTCCTTTTAAGTCAGGCACTTGAAATTCTGTTTATCGGAATTATCTTCAGTCAAATTCCCGATTTGGCAGGTTGGACCTTTAATGAAATTTTGTTTATCTACGGCTTTAGCCTTATTCCAAAGGCAATTGACCATATGCTCTTTGACAACCTGTGGATGGTTGGATACCACATTGTACGAAAAGGGGAATTTGATAAGTACCTTACAAGACCCATCAACAGCCTTTTCTATGTTACGGTTGAAAAATTCCAGATTGACGCATTTGGCGAATTGATAATGGGAATTATTCTCATTGCATACAGCCTAATTCAAATTGGTGCAGACATTGTTTGGTACAGAGTTTTTGTTCTTCTTTTGCTTGTTCCTTTTGCCGTTCTTATTTTCACAGCAATCAAGATAATAACCTCGGCAATTTCCTTTTGGACAAAGCAAAGTGGTCACATCACCCATATGTTCTATATGAGCAGTGACTTTTCAAAGTACCCCGTTACAATCTACAACAACTTTATCAAGGTTGTTATCACTTATATAATTCCTTTTGCATTTACAGCCTATTATCCGGCAAGCTACTTTTTGCGTGGAGAAAACGGACTGTTTTGCGTGCTTGGAACAATACTTGTTTCATCACTGCTGTTTGTTATTTCTATCTTGGTTTGGAACCGAGGTATTAAAAAATACGAATCGGCAGGCTCTTAATATGGTTTTTAGGGAACGGTAAATCCGTTCCCTTTTTATTTACTTTCACAAATTATAAGGTGGATTTTTTGTAAAAAATAACTGTGCGTTAGTTTATATTGCCTAAATTTTAGATTAAAACTTTGTGCAATAATTAAGTTTAAATTGATAGAAATAAATGCCGTTTTGTGTTATCATTATATATGTTGAGATGTGTAAACACACAAACATTATGAAATGATATGAAAGGAATTTATCAAATGAAATCATCAAAAATTATATCAGTTTTACTCTCATTAGTATTTGTTTTATCCTTTGCTTCCCTTGCAGGATGCGATGACGACCCTGCACCTGCAACACAGGGCAACTATGTAAGTGACGGGGAAGATGTAAGTGTAGACAACAATATTTCTCAGGCAACAACAGTTTCCCAGCCAAGTGTTGACGAAAACTCTTTCCCTGAAAACTATCAGGAACTGGAAAACGATGTTTACTTTGCAGTTGCCAGCCGTAAGAGAACAGAGGACGGAAAAACAACAGGCAGTGATACTCTGAAAATCCTTGCAGAAAGCGAAAACAAGCTTTCACCTGAGGTTGAAAAGAAGGTAAAGGCAGAAATAATTTCAGCAGTAAACAGTCAGGTTAAAGAGGTTGAGGTTACCGATGTTGAGCTTGGCACAGCAGAGGGTGACGAAACAATGGGACTTTTGACAGTCACCTTTAAATACAAGGAAACCGGCGGAATAGATAAGAAAATCTATAACATTCCTCTTGGTTAATTGATAGACTTTAGGAGACATTATTATGAAAGCAAGAAAACCTCTTTCACGCAGGCTTCTGTCTTGTTTAGTAATACTTTCAGTATTGACAAGTGCGGTGCTGATTTCATCATCTGCATTTGCCCAATCCTCTAATTTGTATTCTGTGGGTGCGTCTGCGGATATTACTTACAGCTTTACAGGCAGTGACTCCGGCAAGGCTGGCTTTGCCGAGGGTACTATTACCGTAAAGGCAAAGGACAGCAGTAGCACAGGCACCTACTACCTGTATTGGGCAAACGACAGCAAAGCCCTTGACGGTTACTATCCAATTGACAAGCTGTCGGTAACTACCTCCGGTGTGTCAACCAAGATGTACACCCAAACAGCTATTCCTGCCGATGCAACAAAGATAATTGCATTTAAAGCGTCATCAGAGCCAACCGACAAATCAGTTTCAAAGGCTGACGCTGTGTACACCATACCTCAGAATAAGAGATTTCCTCATTCAAGCAGCGAGAAAAGGTATTCATTTGGCTCATACAGTGATATTCACATTGCCAACGACGGCTACGGCAGTGGAAAATATCCATATGACGAGGTGCATTGGAGAAAGGCTCTTGACAGTGCCGCCGCCAGAAATGTTGACTTTATCGTAACAGGGGGAGATAATGTTAACAACCAGAACGGTGACTCACAGAGTAACTATGTTTCCGAGTGGAAAAGCTATCAAAAGGTTTTGGCTGAAAGCGATTACTGTAACCCGATTTACGAGTCAATCGGTAACCACGAGATGTGGACTTCAAAGTCAACTGCAATTAGTGCATTTGTAAAAGCAACAGGACTTTTGTGTGATGAAGAAAGCCTTAAGTCCGACAAAGCCTACTACACCTTTGACGAGCCAAAAACAGGCGACCACTTCATCATAATGGCTATTGAAAACAACTTTAACCCAAAATATAATGATGAATTTTCCACAACCCAGCTTAATTGGGTGAAAAATTTGCTGAATAAATATAAAAATGACGGTCACAACACCTACATCTATGAACACGCAGGCTTTTGGAAGTGGGGTGTAGGTGACGACGAGGACGACCCATATTACGATATTCCTTTAGGGCTGGACTATTCAGGCAACAAACAGCTTCAGCAAATTTTGTACGACAATCCTAATGTTATGTTCTTCTGCGGTCACACACACATCTACTTTGGTGCACAGTTCAACTATATGGACTATGACACAAAAGCCGGCAAAGCAACTGCAAAGATGGTACATAACTCCTCGATAGGAGGAATAAGAAAGCCTAAAACATCCTCTACTCCTCATCTTGGCAATATGGACAGAACAAACAGAGAGGACGAAACAGAGGGTTATTTTGTCGATTCCTACGGTGATTATATTATTTGTAACGGTGCAAATCTTTACTATAATTTAGTTGACCCAAAGACAACATATATAGTAGAGGGTTGCGGTTCAACTGACCCGCTCCCAACAACTACCGCAACTACTACATCAACGACAAAGCCAACCACCACATCAACAACGAAACCAACAACCACAACAACAAAACCAACCACTACAACAACAACAAAACCAACCACCACATCAACAACTACTGCAACTACTACATCAACAACAAAGCCAACTACCACAACTACTACCTCGGCAACAACTACTTCCACTCCAAAGGTTAAGCAGTATTCTGTGGAGTACAATATTAACAGCTCTTCTTACTTGACACCAAGCAACAGGGCAATGTTGGTAGATGAAAACAGCAGGTATCAGTGTGTTCTTTCTGACAATTCCGGAAAAACACCTTCTCAAATAGAGGAATATATCAAAACAGTTAAGGTGGTAATGAAAGGAGTAAATATTACATCATCAGTTGTTACTTCCTTTGGAAGTGACATTAACAAAAGCTTTGTGATTGATATTCCCAAGGTAACAGGTAATTTTGTAATTACCGCAACAGGCAAAAGTAACCCTTTGTATGTAAAAGGTGATGTAAATATGGACGGTAATCTTGATGTTCAGGATGCCACAGTTGTGCAAAAATATGTTGGCCATTTCAAAAAATTAACTGATGCCCAAATTGCCTTGGCTGACTTGAACGGTGACGGCAGAATTGCCATTAATGATGTTACAGCTATTCAAAAGCGTGCTTTAGTTGGTGCAAAAACATCACTGATTGCCTCAGGTTCATCCCAAGACGACCTTAACACATTAATGACAACTGTTAAGGATTATCTCAGCAGTAAGTACACATACAGCTCCTATGACCAGTATATGGCTGTTAAAAAGGAATACCGCTACTGCGTAGCAAACAGCAGTTCATTCTCAAGCAGTGACGCTTTAAACCACTACAATTCCTTAAATTCAAAGTTTAACACCCTAAAGGCAATAGCAGGTGATGTGTCCGGCGGTGGTGACACAACGGTAACCGTTTACTTTGACAACACAGCAAACTGGTCAACTGTTAAGGCTTATATGTGGACAGGCGAAACAAACAACTCTTGGCCAGGTGAAAGTATGACAAAGGTCAGCGGAACTATCTACAAGATTACCGTTGACAGCGGATATGAAAACATCATATTCAACAACGGAAGCGGTTCTCAAATAGGAAATTTGACAATACCGGGCAACAACCAAATTTTTAAATATTCCTCAAATTCCTGGTCAGCATACACAGGCTGATTTATAGCAAAAATTAATCATCAATGCAAAAAATCCCCCTGCCGTATGGCAGGGGGATAATCATATGTTCATTTGCAGTCACACACTTATTCGTTGTAAAAAGTGTAAAAACAGGCATATTTTCGTAGTAAAAAGTGTATCGAAATTACAAATTTTCATTGTATATTTTGTGATTGAGTGTTATACTATATATGTATAATTCTATGGAGGTGTGTTTATGTACCGAATTGCGATAGAAAAACTGTATAAATGGAAAGAAAGTAAGCACCGCAAACCGCTTATTATTGAAGGTGCAAGACAGGTTGGAAAAACCTGGTTGATGAAAGAGTTTGGCAGTAAGGCTTACACAGATACCATATATATAAATTTTGATTCTAATTCAAGAATGGCAGAGCTGTTTGCTTCCGATCTGAATACCGACCGCCTGATTATGGGGATTGAGATTTATACCGGGAGGAAAATAAGTCCCGATAATACACTGATTATTTTTGATGAGGTGCAGGAGGTCCCCAGAGCTCTTTCATCCCTTAAATATTTTTATGAAAATGCACCGCAGTATCATATCATCTGTGCGGGTTCGCTACTTGGTATTGCTTTGCACCAAGGTACATCCTTTCCTGTGGGAAAGGTGGATTTTTTGAGTTTATACCCGTTGTCCTTTAAGGAGTTTTTAATGGCTGCTTTCGGTGAGCGTTTTGCAGAACTTCTTGATAGTCGGGACTACCGAATGATTACTTCCTTTAAACAGACTTATGTAGATGCACTCAAGCAGTATTGCTTTGTTGGAGGTATGCCGGAGGCGGTACAAAGCTTTGTGGAGGAAAAGGACTTTAATGAGGTTCGGAAAATTCAAAAGCGAATATTGGGTGCGTATGAACAGGATTTTTCAAAACACGCCCCTATGGAAATTGTGCCGAAAATCCGTATGATATGGAACAGCATACCCTCTCAACTTGCAAAGGAGAACAAAAAGTTTATCTACGGTCTAATGCGTAAGGGTGCAAGGGCAAAGGAATACGAAACTGCAATTATGTGGCTTTGTGACTGCGGACTTGTCCACAAGGTAAGCCGTGTTACTTCACCGGGGATTCCTCTGAAAGCATACGAAGATTTAAAGGCATTTAAGCTGTTTATCGTTGATGTTGGGCTTCTCGGCTGTATGACCGGTCTACACCTGCGTACATTGTTGGATGGTAATGATTTATTTACCGAGTTTAAGGGGGCTTTAACAGAGCAGTATGTTTGTCAACAACTTAAAACCATAGATGACTTGGGTGTTTATTACTACACCAACGACCGTGGTTCCTGTGAAGTGGACTTTATTATTGACACAGGTGAGCAGATTGTGCCTGTGGAGGTCAAGGCGGAGGCAAACCTAAAGGCAAAGAGTCTAAAAGCTTATCGTGAGAAGTTTAATCCCAATATTTCAATTCGCACATCAATGGCGGATTATAAAATGGAAGATTGGCTTATTAATCTCCCACTGTATGCTGTGGAGGAAATATGTGAATGTGATTCTTTATAAACATAACCGCCATAATAAATTTCAAAAAATCGCACAAAAATCCCCCTGCCGTATGGCAGGGGGATATATTTATGACTGTTTGCTTATTACTTCTTGTCTGCGATTGCAGCCTGTGCAGCAGCAAGTCTTGCGATTGGAACTCTGAATGGTGAGCAGGATACATAGTCAAGACCAATCTTGTGGCAGAACTCAACAGATGTTGGGTCACCGCCGTGTTCACCGCAGATACCGCAGTGCATTGTAGGTCTAACTTCCTTACCCATCTTAACAGCCATTTCCATAAGCTTGCCAACGCCTGTCTGGTCAAGCTTTGCAAATGGGTCGTTCTCGTAAATCTTGTTGTCATAGTAAGCGTCAAGGAACTTACCTGCGTCATCTCTTGAGAAACCGAATGTCATCTGTGTAAGGTCGTTTGTACCGAAGCAGAAGAACTCAGCCTCTGTTGCGATTTCGTCAGCTGTAAGAGCAGCTCTTGGGATTTCGATCATTGTACCAACTTCGTACTTGAGGTCAGCACCGGCAGCAGCGATTTCAGCGTCAGCTGTTTCAACAACTACCTTCTTAACGAACTTAAGCTCCTTAGTATCGCCAACAAGCGGAATCATAATTTCAGGAACAAGGTTCCAGTCAGGATGTGCAGCAGAAACCTTAAGAGCAGCACGGATGATAGCCTTTGTCTGCATCTTTGCGATTTCAGGATATGTTACTGCAAGACGGCAACCACGGTGACCCATCATTGGGTTAAATTCGTGGAGGCTGTCGATGATAGCCTTGATGTCAGCAACTGACTTGCCCTGTGCCTTAGCAAGAGCCTCAATGTCAGCCTCTTCTGTTGGAACGAACTCGTGAAGCGGAGGATCGAGGAAACGAATTGTAACAGGGTTGCCTTCAAGTGCCTCATAAAGAGCCTCAAAGTCGCCCTGCTGATATGGCATAATCTTGTCGAGAGCTACTTCTCTCTCTTCAACTGTATCTGCACAGATCATTTCTCTGAATGCAGCAATTCTTGTTTCTTCAAAGAACATATGCTCTGTACGGCAAAGACCGATACCCTCTGCGCCAAGCTCTCTTGCTCTCTTAGCGTCCTCAGGTGTATCAGCGTTTGTTCTTACCTTAAGAGTTCTGTACTTGTCAGCCCAAGCCATAATTCTGCCGAACTCGCCTTCAACAGAAGCAGGAACTGTTGGGATAATACCGTCGTAAATGTTACCTGTTGAGCCGTCAAGAGAAATTGGGTCACCCTCGTGGAATTCCTTACCTGCAAGTGTGAATACCTTGTTTTCTTCGTCCATCTTGATTTCGGAGCAACCGGATACACAGCAAGTACCCATACCACGAGCAACAACAGCTGCGTGAGATGTCATACCGCCACGAACTGTAAGGATACCCTCAGCACTCTTCATACCTGTAATATCCTCAGGAGAAGTTTCAAGTCTAACAAGAACAACCTTTTCGCCCTTAGCAGCCCATTCAACAGCGTCGTCAGCTGTGAATACTACCTTACCGCAAGCAGCGCCCGGAGAAGCCGGAAGAGCCTTACCGATTGGAGATGCAGCCTTAAGAGCAGCAGCGTCAAACTGTGGGTGAAGAAGTGTGTCAAGGTTTCTTGGGTCGATCATTGCAACTGCTTCTTCCTCAGTGATCATATTTTCGTCAACTAAGTCACAAGCAATCTTAAGAGCAGCCTTAGCTGTTCTCTTACCGTTTCTTGTCTGGAGCATATAGAGCTTCTTATCTTCGATAGTGAACTCCATATCCTGCATATCTCTGTAGTGGTTTTCAAGAGTTGAGCAGATTTCAACAAACTGGTTGTAAACCTCAGGCATAACCTCCTGAAGCTTTGCGATTGGAGATGGTGTACGAACACCGGCAACAACGTCTTCGCCCTGTGCGTTCATAAGGAACTCACCCATAAGGTGCTTTTCGCCTGTTGCAGGGTCTCTTGTAAATGCAACACCTGTACCTGAAGTGTCACCCATATTACCGAATGCCATCATCTGAACATTAACGGCTGTACCCCATGAATAAGGAATATCGTTATCTCTTCTGTAAACATTTGCTCTTGGGTTGTCCCATGAACGGAAAACAGCCTCGATAGCGCCCATAAGCTGTTCCTTAGGATCAGTTGGGAAGTCAACGCCGATCTGCTTCTTGTACTCAGCCTTAAACTGCTCTGCAAGCTCAGCCAAATCCTCAGCTGTAAGCTCAACGTCCTGAGTAACACCCTTCTTTTCCTTCATTTCGTCAATAAGAACCTCAAAGTACTTCTTACCAACTTCCATAACAACATCAGAATACATCTGAATAAATCTGCGGTAGCAGTCCCAAGCCCAGCGTGGGTTGCCGGATTTCTTAGACATAACTTCAACAACATCTTCGTTAAGACCCAGGTTAAGGATTGTATCCATCATACCCGGCATAGATGCTCTTGCACCGGAACGAACAGAAACGAGAAGAGGGTTTTCCTTGTCGCCGAACTTCTTGCCTGTGATTTCTTCCATCTTTGTGATGTATTCCATAATCTGTGCCTGGATATCATCATTAATTTTTCTGCCATCTTCATAGTACTGTGTACAAGCTTCTGTTGTGATTGTGAAGCCCTGTGGAACCGGAAGACCTAAGCCTGTCATTTCAGCCAGGTTAGCACCCTTACCACCGAGAAGATTACGCATGTCCTTATTACCTTCTTTGAAAAGGTATACATACTTGTGACTCATAGTTTGAATCCTCCTGAAAAAGTATAATAGTTGACCGCTAAGTGTACAAATCGCAGTAAATCGCAGTAATCCGCAGTTTTTACTTTGCAAACTTCCTTAGCCCAAAACTCATTATATCAAAAAAATTAGAAAATAGCCACATTTTTTACAAAATATTTCTTATAAAAAGTAATGTTTTTTTCAATTGTATATTGTGTAATATGTTAAAATTATTTTTATTTTAAGATTTCCACTTGAAAAATTGAGGAATTGTGGGATAATGGATAGTGTCTTATTATGTGCCTGATAAAAAAGAGGGTGCAAAAGAGGGGTGCATTTATGAATAATTGTGCTGTTATCTTAGCAGGCGGTGAAGGCAAGAGAATGAAGAGCGATCTTCCAAAGCCTTTGGTTCGTGTGCTTGACAAGCCGTTACTTCAGTGGGTTATCGAATCTGTGAAGAAAGCAGGGATTGATGACATCTGCGTAGTAAAGGGCTACAAAAAGGAATGTATTGAGGACTTTGTTGCTACACTTCCATATGAGGTGGAAACTGTGTATCAAAGTGAACGCCTTGGTACAGGTCACGCTGTGATGATGGCAAAGGATTTCCTTTCAAAACACGACGGCAATGTTGTTATCCTTAACGGTGACGCTCCTTTTATGGATTTTGAAACTATTTCCAATGCACTAAAGCTACACACCGAAACAGGCAGTGTTGCCACTGTAATTTCCGCAGAGGTAGAGGACCCAACAGGATACGGAAGAATTATCCGTGACAAGGATGGTGCTTTCCTTAAAATTGTGGAGCAAAAGGACGGTACTCCTGAGGAACTAAAGGTAAGGGAAGTTAATTCGGGAGGCTTTTGGTTCAACTGCGACAAGCTGTTGTCTGTTCTGGGCGAGATTAAGAGCAACAACAAAGCAAAGGAATATTATCTTCCTGATGCACTTGCAATTCTTCTTGAAAAGGGAGAAAGGGTAGAGGCTTACACAGCGGAAAATCCCGACTCTGTACTTGGTGCTAACGACCCGCAGCAGCTTGAGGAGCTTAACGAGCTTGCAAGAAGTAAGGGGTATAATACAGACATATAAAGAGGATATAAATTTTTGGTAAAATTTTTATATAATAAAATAGGTAAGGGGTTTATAAAATGAATTTCAATGGTAAAGACATTAAGATTTTCTCCGGCTCATCCAACAAGGATGTAGCACAGGGAATTGCCGGTTGCCTTGGACTTCCACTTGGAAAGAGCAACTGCTGTACTTTCTCCGACGGTGAAATTGCAGTTTCACTTAACGAGTCAGTAAGAGGAAGTGACTGTTACATTGTTCAGTCAACCTGCACACCTGTAAACGACAATCTGATGGAAATGCTGATTATGATTGACGCTATGAAGAGAGCTTCTGCCGGCAGAATTACTGCGGTTATGCCTTATTTCGGTTATGCTCGTCAGGACAGAAAAGCAAAGGCAAGAGATCCAATCTCAGCAAAGCTTTGTGCAGACATTATCACAGCTGCAGGTGCTGACAGAATCCTTACAATGGATCTTCACGCCAACCAGATTCAGGGCTTCTTTAACATTCCGGTTGACCATCTCATCGGTGCACCAATCCTTGCAACACATATGAGAGAAAAAATGGGTACTCACGCAGACGACTATGTAGTTGTTTCCCCTGACCTTGGTTCTGTAACAAGAGCAAGAAACTTTGCGGCTAAAATCGGCTGCGGTCTTGCTATCATTGATAAAAGACGCCAAAAGGCAAATGTTTCTGAGGTTATGAACATTATCGGTGAGGCAAAGGGTAAGAGAGTTATCCTTGTTGACGATATGATTGACACAGCAGGAACACTTTGCAATGCCGCCGAGGCTATTATCGAAAAGGGCGGTGCCATTGATGTAACAGCCTGTGCAACACACGCTGTACTTTCAGGTCCTGCTATTGACAGAATCCAGAAAAGCCCAATCAAGGAAGTTGTACTTCTTGACACTGTGCCTATTCCGGAGGAGAAGATGCTTGACAAGTTTACAATTCTTCCTGTTGCTCCTGTTTTTGCAGAGGCTATCGAAAGAATTTATGCAGACAAGCCTGTTTCTCCAATCAACGCATAATTAATTAGCTTAGGAAACACTGAATAAATCTCGCTAAACGCTATTTACACATCTTGCTTGCATATTTTCCGTCAGCTTGCCCAAAAAATCCTCGTAATGCGTCAGCATTACTCTGGTTTATTTGTCCAACCTGACGAAAAATCTGACTACGCAATATGTGCAAATGATTTAATCAGTGTTTCCCTTAATTTCGGGGCACTGTAAATGTGCCCCTCATTTTTATGCCATAGGTGAGTTTATGTTTTCTAAAAAAAAGTTTTCTTCCTCAGTTGAATATATGGTTGTCGGTCTGGGAAATCCGGACAAAAAGTACGAAAATACAAGGCACAACACAGGCTTTATCTGCCTTGATAAAGTTGCGGAAAAGTTTGGTGCAAATGTAAACCGTATAAAATTCAAATCCCTTGTGGGGGAATGTACCATAGGCGGTAAGAAAGTTCTGCTGATGAAACCCCAGACCTATATGAACAACAGCGGTCAGGCTGTTGTGGAGGCGATGAATTTCTACAAAATTCCCGCCGAAAATGTGGTATTAATATTTGATGACATATCCCTTGATGTAGGCAAGATGAGAATACGCCGAAAGGGCAGTGACGGCGGTCAAAACGGCGTGAAAAATATCATATATTTAAGCGGAAAGGACACCTTCCCCAGAATAAAGGTGGGTATCGGCAAAAAGCCACATCCCGACTACGACCTTGCCAAATGGGTGTTGTCAAAATTTAGTAATGACGAAATTAAACTCATTGACAAAATGGCTGACAACTGCTGTGAGGCATTGCCTTATATTTTAGAGGGTAATGTTGACAAGGCAATGAATTTGTTTAATTCATAATTTTTACAATGTTGTCATTCTGTGAGAGTGAAACACTCATTCTCTGTAATTTTGAGGACACCACCACTCTGTCATTCCGAGCTTGTCGAGGAATCTCCTGCCTTTACCACTAATTTTGTTAGTGAAACCATACTTTCATATTACCTATTAGTGTCGATTTAGGCACTACTTCTATCCTTTCAGATTCTTCGGTCGCTTTGCTCCCTCAGAATGACAGGAGAGAGATGTTTCACTTCCTCTGAATGACTGGGTTGGAGTGTTATACTGAGGGTAAAGAATAATCATATTACTCTTGAGCTTACCCCAAGTTGACAATATTGCAAATTTACGCAGGTGAAAAATGGATTTTATATTTAATTCTGTATCGGAATTAAAAGCCTACAAAAAGCTAAATTCCTATATGGATATAATGGGTGCAGTCGCCGTAACGGGACTGAACACAGAATTTAAAGCTAATATTATAGGTACGCTCTGCCATTTTCATAATGTCAGGGCTTTTTGTGTTGCCTCTGACGAAAAAGAATCTCAGGTGCTTTGCAACGACCTTTGTACTCTCGGCATAAGGGCTTGTGTTTATCCCCTCAGAGATATGAATTTCAGAGAGGTCAGCGGTATTTCAAGGGAATATGAGCATCAAAGGCTAAAGGTGCTGACAAAACTTAATTTGGGTGAATGTGATGTTGTAATCGGCACTATTGATGCACTTCTCCAATATACAATGCCAAAGGAAGTGTTGGAAAAGGCAACCCTAAAAATTCAGGCAGGTCAGCAGATTTCTGTTGAAAAATGTGTTGACGCTTTAACTCTTCTTGGCTACGAAAGGACAGATATGGTTGAGGGTACGGGACAATTTTCCGTGAGAGGCGGAATTTTGGACTTTTTTGTACCCGACAACGAATATCCTGTCCGTGTGGAGTTTTGGGGTGATGAAATCGACTCAATCAACTACTTTGACATTGAGTCACAAAGGCGCTTTGACAAGGTGGAAAGGATTATGCTTTCACCCTCAAACGAGCTTTTGGTTGAGGATAAGCATAACCTTGCACAAAAGATAATCAAAAAGGCAAATTCCCTTAGAAGTGAAAAAACTGCAAAAGCAAAGGAAATCCTTTACCGAGATGCAGAGGCGATAGAAAGTGGAGTTAACCTTACAAATCTTGACAAATATATCTCACTTGTCTATGACAAGCCGGAAACGGTGTTTGACTATTTTGACAAAGAGGACTTTATTTTTATCAGCGAGCATACTCGTGTTGGCGAAAGGGTAAAGGGAGCAGAATTTCAGTACAAAGAGGATATGACGGAGTTTTTCAGTCAGGGTATTCTTTGCAAGGGTCTTGATAAATTCTCAATGAGCTACAAGGAGTTTATTGAGGAGATTAATCACAGGCATACAGTATTTTTGGATAACTTTACCTCAGGTCATTTTGATTTGCCCTTAAGCGACATAGTAACCTTTAACATAAAACAACTTCCCCTGTGGAACGGTGCTGTTTCCGTTCTTTGTGAGGATTTAAGCGGTTTTTACAACGAGAGAACAACAGTTGTTATATTGGCAGGTACTGAAAAATCGGCGAAAAATCTTGCATTGGAGCTTAACGAAAAGGGCTTTAGGGCAAAGTTTGTAAACGACCTTAGTACTGCACAACAGGGTAATATTTATGTTATTGCCGGTGCGTTGTCCGGCGGTTTTGAGCTACTCCAAACCGACTTTCATCTAATCACCTACGGTCAAACTATGACAAAGCCAAATAGAAAGGTGAAAAGTAAAAAACAGGGCAAGGAGATTTATTCCCTTGCAGAGCTTAGCAAGGGGGATTATGTTGTTCACTCCACCCACGGTATAGGTGTTTTCAGCGGTATTCACAAGCTGGATGTACAGGGTGTGAAAAAGGACTACATAAAAATCACCTACGCAAAGGGTGATGTCCTTTATGTTCCCGTTACACAGCTTGATTTGGTGGCAAAGTATATCGGCCCTCGTGAAAACGACCGTGTAAAGCTGTCACGACTTGGCAGTTCAGACTGGCAAAGGACAAAGTCAAGAGTGCGAACAGCCGTAAAGGATATGGCAAAGGAGCTTTCAAAGCTATATACAGAGCGTATGCAGGCAAAGGGCTATGCATTTTCTCCCGACGGTGAGTGGCAAAGGGATTTTGAGGCAAAGTTTATGTATGACGAAACCCCCGACCAGTTGAGATGTGCAGACGAAATCAAGGGTGATATGGAAAGACTTGCACCGATGGACAGACTGCTCTGCGGTGATGTTGGCTTTGGCAAAACCGAGGTTGCCCTAAGGGCGGCATTTAAGTGCGTTTGCGACAGCAAGCAGTGTGCAATACTTTGTCCAACAACAATTCTTGCGTGGCAACATTACCAGTCAATTCTCAACAGATTTGACGATTATCCTGTAAGGATAGAGCTGTTGAGCCGATTTAGGACTCAAAAACAGCAAAAGGAGATACTGGAAAAGCTAAAGCGTGGGGAAATTGATATTGTTGTGGGTACTCACAGACTTGTACAAAAGGATGTAGTTTTTCGTGATTTAGGTCTTGCCATAATTGACGAGGAGCAAAGGTTCGGTGTTGCCCACAAGGAAAGATTTAAGGAGGTCTGCAAAAATGTTGATGTCCTCACACTTTCCGCTACACCGATTCCAAGAACTCTAAATATGGCTATGAGCGGTATTCGTGATATGTCTGTTTTGGAGGAAGCTCCTACAAACCGTCAGCCTGTTCAAACTTATGTCCTTGAATACGACCCTGCTGTTATCCACGAGGCTATCCGCAGGGAGCTTCGCAGAGGCGGTCAGGTTTTCTACCTGCACAACAATGTTGAGTCAATAAGTGCCAAGGCGGTTGCACTTTCAGAGGCAATTCCCGAGGCTAAAATAGCGGTAGGTCACGGCAAAATGTCAGAAAATGAGCTTTCCGACATCTGGGCAAAAATGATTAATCAGGAGATTAATGTGCTTGTATGCACCACCATAATTGAAACAGGTGTTGACCTGCCAAACGCAAATACCCTTATAATAGAAAATGCTGATAATATGGGACTTTCACAGCTTCACCAGCTTAGGGGAAGAGTTGGCAGAAGTCCTCGCAGAGCCTATGCCTACTTCACATTTAACCCTCACAAGGTGCTTTCCGATATAAGCCAAAAAAGGCTTAATGCAATTCGTGAGTTTACCGAGTTTGGCAGTGGCTTTAAGATTGCTATGAGGGATTTGGAGCTTAGAGGTGCAGGAAATATCCTCAGCGGTCAACAGCACGGTCATATGGAGGATGTGGGTTACGATATGTACCTAAAGCTCCTTGACGAGGCTGTTAAGGAGGAGAAAGGTGAAAAAAGCACTTCCTCTATCAACGAATGTACTGTTGATATTCAAATGGACGCACATATTCCCGAAAGCTATATCGAAAGCCTTTCCCTGCGTCTTGACGCTTACAAAAGAATTGCAGATATTAAAAGCAGTCAGGACTACGATGATGTGGTGGATGAGCTTTGCGACCGTTACGGAGATATGCCTGAGGTTGTTATAGGACTTTGTGATATTGCCCTAATCAGAAACCGTGCAAACCATTACGGAATAAAGGAGATAAAGCAAAACGAAAATACCATACTCCTTTGTTTTGACAATTTGAACAATCCCGATATTTACGATTTAATAGGCAATGCTAAAGGAAAGGCAGTATTAACCCCAAGCCAAAACCCTTATATTACACTATCCTTTGGCAAAAAAGATAAAGCACTTAATGCTTTAATAGAATTATTCAGGGAAGAATAAGTATATATTTCCCCCTATTTATAGGAATTTTTGCATAAATATTGATGTTTTTCACGATAAAAACGACTAAATTTTTAAATTTTCGTTATTTTTATGGACTTTTTGTGAAAGATAATGTATAATACATCTTATGTTATATTATCCTAAAGGCAGGTATAATGAAATGAAGTTTAAGAACATTAAAAAAGTTATGGCAGGTACAGTTGCAGGAGCATTGATGATTTCAGCAGCAGCCTGTACTCCAATAAGCACAAAAGCTGAGTGGGCTTACAAAGACGGCGATAATGAAAAGGCAATAGGTGTGTATATCTATGCTATGTACAATGCCTACAATCAGGCAAAAACTTTTGCCGAAAAAGCCGACGGCTACAAAGAGAATGAAAGCTTTTTGGATCTTAAGATTAAGGACGACGACGGCAAAGAGGCTGTTGCATCCGACTGGATTAAGGAAAAGGCAGACCTTACAGTAAGACAGTCCCTGTTCATTGACAAGGCTGTTGATGAGAGAAATGCTACTGTTGACGAGGCTTCTTACAAAGACCAGGCAACTCAGGACTGGGAGCTTGGCTATATGTACAGCTATTACAGCCAGATGGGTTACGGCACAACTCCTGAACAGGAGCTCCTTGAACCATACGGAATTTCTCAGGACAGCTACTGCGAGCTCCAGTATGTTACACCGGCAAAACAGCAAAAGCTTTTCGACCTTCTTTATGACAAGGACGGCGAAAAGGAAGTTTCCGACAATGAACTAAAGAAGTATTTTGACGACAACTACACATATTACACATACTTCACAATTCCTCTGTATGAGCAGACAACTGATGATGCAGGTCAGCAGACAACAAAGGCTTACAGCTCAAAGAAGCAGAAGAGCCTTACAAATCAGGCTGACAGCTATGTGAAGGCAATAAACGGCGGAAGTGCTATTGACGACCAGTGCGAAAAGTACTTAAAGTCTATAAAGAGTGACGCTAAGGCTTCCGACACAGTGCAAAAGGGTTGCGAACTCCTTGATAAAGACAGTTTAGACGCATCAAATATCGGCGAAGATGTTGCCAAAGAGCTTGTTAAGCTTAAGACCGGTGAGGCAAAGGCTGTTACCATCGGTGAGAAGGATTCCAAAACTGTTTATGTTGTTCAAAAGCTTAACGCAAAGGACGGCGAAAAGGAATATCTCACAAAGGACGACTCAACAAGAAAGAGTGTTCTTCAGAATATGAAGAAGGACGAGTTTGGCGACTATATCAACAAAGAGGCAAAGGCACTTAAGTGCGAGGTTAATTCTTCCGTAGTCGATAAGTATGACCCTGATATGTTCTGGGAGGAACCGGAGGAAACCTCAACTACTGAACCGGCACAATAAGTATTTAACGATTAAGTGTAGATAAGGAGCCCCATTATGCTAAGAAAATGTAAAAAATTGTTAAGTATATTGGGAGTAACAGGGGTTGCAGTAATGCTGATGGCTGTATCCGTGATTATGGTTTCGGCAGAGGATATTACCGTTGAACCTCCCGTAGAGGAAGTAACCGACCCGCCTGTTATTTATACCACAGCACCACCTGTTTATACCCAGGCAACTGAGCCTGTTTATACCACAGCGCCACCTGTTTATACCCAGGCAACGGAACCTGAATACACAGAACCACCTGTATATACTCAGGCACCACAGGAAACTTATGTTCCGGAAAATGAGTACAATAATTATAATAATCAGGTTGAAACCTACAGCTTTTATCAGGAGCCTGTAACTGAATACGCAAATCAAGAGGAATATTACGATACTGAGTCAACAAGTCCAACTGACAACACATCTTCCCTTTATAACAGCGGAAGAGAAATTGACGACACAGAGCTCAGCAAGAGTAATTGGAAGAAAATTGCCGAAAAATTGGCTCAAACCAAGGAAAACGACGAAGAAGATTCCAGTCCCTTTGATTACATCAAAAACAGCGACAAGGCAACAGGTTTTCAGGCTTTTCTTAACAGCCTTAACTGGGCGATGACCGCCGCAATTATTTGCTTTATCTTGGCAGTTGTTTGCATAATTCTGTTTATTGTTTTCACAAGAAAAAAGAAAAAGGGTTATGCTCCAAAGAAGGCAAATAAATCCAAGTCAAATCCTAAGTCAGCAACAAAACATTCCCACGCCTCAGGCATTACAGACGAGGACGGATATTATGTTCCAAGCTCGCGCAGAAGCAAAAGCGACTACGGTGACGACTTCGGTGACGCAGAACAGGAAAAGACAGTTAAGAAACGAGCAAAGCAGGATACTGCGGAGATAATCGTTCCAAATAAATACAGAAAATAAAAAAGAGTCCGTTGCAAATTCGGTGATTTGCAACGGACTTTTTTTTAACTTGATTCTGCATTTTGCATTTTAAACCGATTATGTACCATATTTTTCCTTTAGCTGTGCCTCATAAATTTCTTTGAAAATCACTTTTCTTGTTACAATACCAACAAAAACATTTCTGTCGTCGGTAACGGGAACAAAGTTTTGGTCAAGACTCTTTATAAGGAGCTTGTCAATACTTGCTGTTATTTTTACCGCATCATAGTAGCCCTCCCTAAGGATATTCCTGACCTTAACCTTTTTTAGGTCGGCGTTTGGGTTATCCATTAAGAAGTAAAGGAAGTCACCCTCGGTGACAGTTCCCCTATAAACACCCTCGGTATTTATAACAGGCACAGCCTGATAGGAATTTTGTCTGAATATTGAAAGTGCAAATTCAATAGAATCCTTGCTGTGTAAATACTCAACATTAGCCTTTGGTATAAGTAGTGACGGTATATTCATTGTTGCCTCCAATCATATCAGTATTTCCCAAGATAATTATATCATATTTTATTTCAAAATAGAATGTACTAACATAAATAATTTTATGTAATTGATTTTACAACAGTTAAGTGATATAATTTTGAAAATGGGGTGAATTTATTGAAAAGGCTAAGTGCTACAAAAATTTTTGCAATAGTTTATTTTCTTATAATAATACTTGGTGGAGTTTTGCTAACTCTTCCTGTTTCGTCCGGAACAGGAAATTCCACCAATTTTTTGGATGCCTGTTTTACAGCAACCTCTGCAACCTGTGTAACAGGTCTTTCTGTTTTTAACACATATGAATATTGGAGCCTGTTTGGACAAATTGTAATTTTGTGCCTTATCCAAATCGGCGGAGTTGGGTTTATGACCTTTGCAGTTACCTTGGTAACTGTTCTTAAGAAAAAGCTAAGCATTACCAACAGAACTCTTATGCAACAGTCGGTGTCTGCTCCTACAATAGGAGAAATTGTATCCCTGACAAAGGTAATTGTCTTTGGCACTCTCACCTTTGAGGCTTTGGGCGCTTTGGCATACAGCTTTTTTTATGTTCCTGTACTTGGGGTGTTAAGGGGCATTTACTTTAGCGTGTTCCACTCTGTTTCGGCATTTTGTAACGCAGGTTTTGACCTTATGGGGATAACCGATGAGGAATCCTTAATCTCTGTTCAGGGTAACATATATTTTAACATAGTCACAATGCTGCTTATAATTATAGGCGGTTTAGGATTTTTTGTTTGGGTGGATTTGTGGCAGAGCAAATTTAAGTTTAAGCTTATGCGACTGCACACCAAGATTGTAGTAACAGTTTCACTTTTCCTCATCCTGTTTGGTGCAGTTCTTATTTTCCTACTTGAAACAAAGGCTTTTCAGGGAATGAGCTTTGGCAAAAAGGTGCTGCTTTCTCTGTTCCAGTCTGTAACTGCAAGAACAGCAGGCTTTGAGTCGGTAAATATAGCCGATATGACACAAGCCTCCCAAATGATAATTATTCTTCTTATGCTTGTGGGCGGTTCTCCCGGCTCAACTGCCGGTGGCTTTAAGACAACAACCTTGGGAATACTCTTCTTTAACCTTATTAGCACAGTAAGGAAGAAAACAGATGTTGAGTGCTTTGGCAGAAGTGTTCCGGCACCGGTGGTTAAGACTGTATTGACAATATTTGTAATTTATGTAATACTGACAACAGGAAGTGCCATTGCCATTTCAAGAGTAGAAAATATCCCTATGCTTTCTGCAATGTTTGAGTCCTCGTCAGCATTGGCAACGGTTGGTTTGTCACTTGACTTAACATCCGGTCTTGGTGTTGTAAGCAAGTTTATTCTTATGGGACTTATGTTTGCAGGCCGTGTAGGTCCTCTCACAATTTTTATGGCATTTTCACCGGACAAATTCTCCAATGTATCAAGACTGCCAAACGAAGAGGTTAGGGTAGGATGATTTTAGGTAATAAGTAATAGTGAATAGGGAAGAAGTTCACTTCTTGTCTTTATAAAGGAATGGTCACAATTATGAAGGATATTTTGATTATCGGTTTAGGCAGATTTGGCAGGCATATGGCTGCAAAGTTTATTGAAGAGGGAAATGATGTCCTTGCCATAGATTCCTCCAAGGAAAGAGCAGAGAGCGCTGTGCCTTTTGTCAGAAACATTCAAATAGGCGACTCTACTCAGGAGCAGTTTATAGAATCCTTGGGTGTAAAGAATTTTGATATTTGCGTTGTTGCCATTGGGGACAACTTTCAAGAGGCTTTGGAAACTGTGGTTTTGCTAAAGGACTACGGTGCAAAATTTATTCTTGCAAGGGCAACAAGACAGGTGCACAAAAAGCTTTTGCTTAGGAACGGTGCTGACCATGTTGTGTACGGTGAGAAGGAAATCGCAGAAAAATTGGCTATAAAGTATGGTGCAAAAAATGTTTTTGACTACATCGAGCTTACACCGGAATACAGCATATATGAGGTTCTCACACCAAAATCTTGGGTTGGCAAGACCATTGTAGGTATTGATGTTCGCAACAAACACAGGGTTTCGATTTTGGCGGTAAAGGAAAATGATGTATTGTATCCTATGCCATCTCCCGACCATGTGTTTAAAAAGGAAGAAACATTGCTTATGATGGGCAAAAACGAGGATATAGATTTACTGATAAAGAAGAATTAAGGGGTTGGTATAGTGGTTAAGTTATATTTGGCAGTGCCTTGCTATAACGAAGAGGAAGTACTTTTTGACACAACGGAAAAACTGACAAAAAAGTACGACCGGCTTATAGCAGAGGGAAAAATTACTGACGACAGCAAAATCGTTTACATTGACGACGGCAGTAAGGATAAAACATGGGAGATAATTTCAGGTCTTTACAAAACCAACAAATATGTAAACGGAATAAAAATGAGCCGAAACAGAGGGCATCAAAATGCACTTTTAGGCGGTCTTATGACAATTAAGGATGATTGCGACTGTGTAATATCCATTGACGCCGATTTGCAGGACGATATAAATGCCTTTGACAAAATGCTTGAGGACTTTGAAAACGGAAGTGAAATTGTCTATGGCGTCCGCAGTAAAAGGGAAACAGACACAGCATTTAAGAGAATGACTGCACAGGGCTTTTACAAGATTTTGTCAGCCTTAGGTGCAGAGGTGGTTTATAATCACGCCGATTTCCGCCTTATGAGTAGAAGAGCCCTAAATGCCCTTGCAGATTTTAAAGAGGTAAACCTGTTTTTAAGAGGTCTTGTTCCTCTTGTTGGCTACAAATCATCTGTTGTTGAATACGAGAGAAGTGAGCGACTTGCAGGTGAAAGTAAATATCCCCTTAAGAAAATGCTTGGTCTTGCTTGGGACGGTGTAACAAGCCTTTCTATGAAGCCTATCAGAATGATTACAGCCCTTGGCGTAATAGTATTTTGCATTAGCATAATTATGCTGATTTACAGCTTTGTTATGTGGGCGATCGGCAACACAGTTTCAGGCTGGACTTCAATGACGGTATCAATTTGGGCAATAGGCGGTTTGCAAATTCTGGCAATCGGTGTTGTCGGTGAATACATAGGAAAAATTTATATGGAAACTAAAAATAGACCGAGATTTATAGTTGAAGAACAGCTAAAATAGTGTTATAATACATATGTTAAACCTTTGAGGTGGAAGTAAAACGGCATAAGTCCTTTAGCGAGCAGGTTATGGTGGAAGTCCTGCGGTTGCTGTGCCGACAAATGGACCACTGAGGGAGAGGGGAACACTAATGTTTTTATGATGTTAGAAAAGTATCCAATCCGTATTCCTGCGTTAAAGGATAGAGGGAACAGCTTTTTGCTGTTCTGAACTTGGGTGGTACCACGATAATTCGTCCCATACACTTTTGTGTATGGGATTTTATTTTTTAGGTGATAAAATGGAAAATTACACGATTAGTCTGCCGTCTTATTCCATAGGAAAAGATGTGTACAGTAAAATTGAAAAGATTTGTTCCCCATACGGAACGAAAGCGGTTGTGATTGGCGGTCATAAGGCGATAGTATCTGCAAAGGAAAGCCTTTTATCCGCTGTTAAGGATAGCAGTGTTGAAATAACCGGCTTTTTGTGGTACGGCGGTGAATCTTGCTACGAAAATGTGCAGATGCTTATGGATACCGACACAGTAAAATCGGCAGATATGCTTTTTGCTGTGGGTGGAGGAAAAGTCCTTGATACAGTAAAATGCCTTGGTGTAAAGGTATCAAAGCCTGTGTTTACATTCCCTACAATAGCAAGTAACTGTTCCCCTGTTACCTGTGTGTCTATTATGTACACCAAGGAGGGTGTTTTTAAAGAACCCTTCTTCTTTGAAAAACCACCTGTTCACGCCTTTATCAATACTGATATTATGGCGAAAGCTCCATATAAATACATATGGGCAGGTATGGGCGACACCTACGCAAAGTATTTTGAAAGCACAGTTTCATCCCGTGGTGAAGAAACTCTTGTTCACTATCACAGGCTGGGTGTTGTGATAAGCAGTATGTGCCTTGAGCCTATTCTAAAGTACGGCAAAAAGGCACTTGAGGACAACAAAAAGGGCGTTGCATCATACGAATTTGAGCAGACTGTACTTTCTATTGCAATTACAACGGGAATAGCCTCAATTTTCCTTACAGCGGAGCATATTATAGACTACAACACAGGTCTTGCTCACGGTATTTTTTACGGGCTTACATCATTCCCGCACATTGAAGAAAACCACCTTCACGGCGAGGTTGTGGGCTTTGGTGTACTTGTTCTGTTACTGGTTGATAAGCAGTATGAAATGTTTAAAAAAATGTATGACTTTAATGTTAGTGTTGGTTTGCCTGTTTCTGTCAGTGACCTTGAATTGACTGACGAGGATATGCCAACAGTTATTGAGAAAGCTGTTAAAATGCCTGACACAGATCACAATCCATATGAAATTACAAAAGAGATGCTAAGATCGGCTTTTGAAAAATTGTCGGGTTACAATAAAACAAAGGAAATACCGGATTAATCAGTGTTTCCTATAACAAAATGTCTTGAGGAGGACTAAAAAATGAAAAAAATTATAGCAATTATTATGTCAGCCCTGATGATGGCTGTTGCCTTTGCAGGATGCCAAGGTTCAGACAAATCATCAGATTCAAACACAAAGAAAGTAGCCATTATTCAGCAGGTTGAAAACGGTGCCTTTAATGATATGCGTCAGGGCATTATTGACCGGCTAAAGGAAAAGGATTATATTTCCGGCGAAGATGATGTAGAGTACCAGTGTGCAGACGGTGACGAAACAAACCTTAACACTATTTGTCAGTCTGTTGCCAACGGTGAATATGACGCAGCCTTTACCATTGCAACACCTGCAACACAGGGTATGGTAAATCAGGAGAGTGAAATTCCTGTATTCTTCTGTGCAGTTTCTGCTCCGGTACCGGCAGGTGTGCTTTCCAGTATGGAAAAGCCTGACCTTAACGCAACAGGTACATCAAACGCAATCCCCGTTGATGAAATTTTTGGTCTTGCAAAAACTATGACACCTGATGTTAAAAATTTCGGACTTCTCTATTCTTCAAAGACTGACTCCGCCGTTAACACAGTTGAACAGGCAAAGAAGTACCTTGACGGTGAAAAGATTGCATACACAGAGGGTGCTGTAGTTGAGGACAACGAAATCACTACAACAGTAGAAAGCCTTTGCAAAAAGTGTGACGCAATCTTCATTCCTAACGACGCTGTTATGCAGGCTGCTATGGGAACAATTACAGAAATTGCAAGGGAGAACAAAACTCCTGTTTACGGTTCATCTGCAACAATGGTTGATTCAGGATGCCTTGCGACAAAGGCTATTGACGACATCGGAATCGGAAAAAAGACTGCTGATATGGCAATAGAATACTTTGAGGGCAAGAGTGTAGAGGAAATCCCTGCTATTGTTGTTCCATATGACTATGTAACGGTAAACACAGACGACGCCAAGGCAATCGGCGTTGATCTTGATAAAATCGACTTTGGCACAGAAGAAGTTAAAAAGGTTGCTGACGCACAGAAATAATTTGAGCGTTTAAAAATAAATTCTAAGGGGTTTTGTATGAGCCTTAATGTTATATACGGAGGTCTGGAGCTTGGTTTCATCTATGGAATTATGGCTCTTGGACTTTACATATCCTTCAAAATTATGAATATTCCCGACCTTACAACCGACGGAAGCTTTACCTTAGGTCTGGCGGTGTCGGCTGTTATTGCAAACCAAAATCACACCTGGCTTGGCATACTGTTTGCATTTTTGGCTGGGTGCTGTGCAGGTCTTGTTACGGGATTTTTACAGACAAAGCTGAGGATTCACCCTGTCCTTGCCGGTATCATATCTATGTGCGGTCTTTACAGCATAAACCTTATGATTCTCGGTTCTCCAAATGTGAATGTACAAAGGCAAAGTCGACTTTTCACCTCTGTTGACAATTTCTTTAGAAGTATGGGTCTTGATTTCTTTGGTAGACACAGTGCAAAGCTTGTTGTATCTTTCCTGGCGGTTTCCGTTTGCGTTGTCGTTATGATTTGGTTTTTCCGCACTCACTTTGGATTTTGCTTAAGGGCGACAGGAAACAACGAATATATGGTGAGGGCGTCCTCAATCAATGTAGATGTGAGCAAAATGGTTGCCCTTATGCTTTCAAACGGTTTAATCGCACTTAGCGGTGGTCTTATTGCCCAGTATCAGGGCTATGCTGACATTTCCTCCGGCAACGGAATCCTTGTTGTGGGACTTGCCTCTGTAATTATCGGTGAGGCTATCTTCGGCAAAAGAAGTGTTGCTGTTGGGCTGATTTCTGCCATTGCCGGCTCTGTACTGTACCGCTTTATCATTACGTGGGTAATAAATTCAGGAATTTTCACAGCACAGGTAATAAGGCTGATAACAGCCCTGATAGTTGCCTTCGCCCTATCTATCCCTGCATTTAAGTACTACATCACAAGATTCAAGATTAAACACGGAGGTGACCAAAGTGCTTAAGGTGAATAATGTTACCAAGGTGTTTTCCAAGGGAACGGTAAATGAGCATACCGCCCTTAACAACCTTTCTTTGGAGCTTAAGGACGGAGATTTTGTCACCATAGTTGGCAGTAACGGAGCCGGAAAAAGCACTCTGTTTAACGCAATATGCGGTACATTCTGGTGTGATAGGGGAAGTATTGTTCTTGACAATAAGGATATAACCTATCTAAAAGAGCATAAAAGGGCAAAGGACATTGGCAGAGTGTTTCAGGACACAATGAAGGGTACTGCCCCCGATATGACCATAGAAGAAAACCTTGCACTCGCCTACAGCAAGGGTAGAACAAGGATTTTTCAATCTGCTGTTAACGAAAAGATGCGAAGATTTTTCAGAGAACAACTTGCAAGGTACGATATGGGTCTTGAGGACAGGCTGAAAAACAAGGTTGGACTTCTCTCGGGCGGTCAGCGACAGGTTGTTACACTGCTGATGTGCACCCTTGCAGTGCCAAAGCTTTTGCTCCTTGACGAGCATACAGCGGCACTTGACCCTGCAACGGCTGAAAAGGTTATGGAGATTACAAAGCAAATTGTCAGTGAAAACAACATAACCACAATGATGATTACCCACAACATCAGTCAGGCTCTCACCACAGGCAACAGAACAATTATGATGGACAGCGGAGAGATTATTCTTGACATTCCTGCCGATGAAAGGGAGAATATGACAAGGGAAGACCTTCTCAATATGTACAGTATGAAGAAGAGTCAAGCCCTTGACAACGACAGAATTTTATTCTCGTAAAAACTTTTATTGTTGAGGAAACACTGATTAAATAGCGTTTAGCGGGATTTATTCAGTGTTTCCTTAAATAAACAGTCCCCCACAGGTTAGGTGAGCAACCAACCTTTGGGGGATTTTTTTAGAATAATATTGTAGATTATCTTTTGGGTGTCATTTCTCTATTTTCACATTTGATGCCTCTTTTATGAACAGTTGCGTTCCCGGATTTCTCATTGTCCTGTTCCAAGCCATAATGTAGGAAATTGTGGTGTCTATTCCGTTAATTCTGTGTATGTCAAACTGCCCGTTTTGCATTGAACGACAAAGTGTTGTGGGCAAAATAGAAAAGCCTATTCCTGCCGACACAGCAGTGATTACGGAGCGAATATTGTCATACCTGTTTACGATTTTTGGAATGATATTGTAGGTTCTGAACAGGTCAAGAATTTCCATATACAGTATCGGACTTTCACCCTCTGACAGCAGTACAACTCCTGTGTTGTGCAGGCAGTCAAAGTCAATTCCTCCACCTGAAATTAACCCCTTACGACAGATTATTGACATAGTATCATCAAAGGCGTCAAGATGCTCCACATCAATGGAGTCGGGCATCATATCCCTAAGCATAAACACAATGTCATATTCGTTATTTTCAAGTGCCAGTATTTCCTCGCTTGGCTCAATTTTCCTGATATCAACTGTTATGTCAGGGTACTTTTTTACAAATTTACTTAGGTATTGGGAGATAAGTGGCCCACAGGTTTCGTCATAGCCGATGGTGATTTTTCCGTCAATTCCACGCTGAAGCTTGTCTATTATAAATGTGGCAGAGTTTAGGTTTTCCATAATTTCCATTGCGTAGGGGAGGAGTGCCTTGCCCTCTGCGGTGAGCATTACATTCCTCTTTGTCCTTGTAAAAAGGTTGGCTCCAAACTCCTTTTCCATCTCAATAATTCCCCTTGAAACTGTGCTTTGAGATACAAAGTTCTGCCTTGCCGCCTCTGAAAAGTTTAATGTCTGCGCCACGCTGACAAAGTACTTAATAATGTTTATATCCATAGCGTCCTCCTGCTTTATGACTTATGTATATATATATTACTTTACCACATTTAGTTAAAATATAATTCCTTACAAGAATAATTTAGAATATTAATGCATTTAGTACATTAAGTGATGTTAAAAATGGATATTTAGCATTATCACGGTTATTGCCAAATATTTCTTGCTTTGATATAATTCTATTGTAAGCTGAAAAAGGGGAAACTTCACCTCAAATCAAACAATTAAGAAATTTTAATAGTTTGTGATTTGTAAAAATTTATGCTTTCAGTCAAGGCAGACGTGTTTTGACTATTTATGTAAATTGAAAGGACTTTCAAAAATGAAAAAAATTGTAATTACGGGTATGGGTGCCATTACACCTATCGGTATCGGCGTGGATGAATACTGGAAAAATCTTCTCAGTGGAAAAAGCGGTATTGACAAGATAACCTCTTTTGACCCATCAGAGCTTGCTGTACAGTTTGCAGGGGAAATCAGAAACTTAAACCCTGCTGATTACATTCCAAAGCAGATTTTGCGTCAGACAGACCCATTTATGCAGTATGCATACATTGCCGCAGAAGAAGCCCTTAATATGAGCGGCGTGGAGATTGAGCCAACAAGGACAGGTATTGTTATGGGTACAGCACTTAACGGTATTGCAACCACAGCATATACACAGGAGGCTCTTACAGGAGCCGCCCACAAAAAGGTTGGTCCAAGGTTTATCCCAAAAATTCTTGGTAATGTTGCCGCAACTCATATTGCTATTATGCACAACATTCAAGGCCCGTCATTTACAATTAATACAGCATGTTCATCAGGCGGTGACGCAATTTATACAGCCGCTATGCTTATGCAGGCAGGCAAGGCTGATGTAATGCTTGCAGTAGGTGCCGAAAGTGTGCTTTGTCCAATCGTTATCTATTCCCTTGCAAATGCCAAGGCTTTGTCAAGGAATAACGAAAACGCACAAACAGCCTCTCGTCCTTTTGACGCAACAAGGGACGGCTTTGTAATCGGCGAAGGCGGTGGATGTCTTGTTCTTGAAACAGAGGAACACGCCCTTGCAAGAGGCGCCAACATTATCTGTGAATTAAAGGGCTGTGGCAACACAAGTGACGCCCACCACATCACTGCTCCTCATCCCGAGGGCAAGGGCGCTATCCGTGCAATGCAGTGTGCTATTGAGGAGGCAGGTATTTCACCTGATGAGATTGGCTATATCAATGCCCACGGAACAGCTACCCACAAGGGTGATATTGTTGAGGGTATTGCAATTAACAATGTGTTTGGCAGTCACAGACCATATGTGTCCTCCACTAAGGGCGCAACAGGTCATATGATGGGTGCCGGCGGCGTTACAGAGTGCATTACCTGTGTAAAGGCTATTACAGAGGGCATTATTCCTCACACACTGAACCTGAATCAGGTTGATGAAGAAATCGACTTGAACTTGGTTAAGGGCGAACCGCTAAAGACAAATGTTGACTATGCAATGAGCAATTCTCTCGGTTTTGGCGGACAAAACAGCAGTGTTATTGTTGGAAAATATAAAAAATAAATATAAAGAATAAATATAAAAATATAAAAATAAACCTGTTTGATAATTCTGCATCACTTGTTGATGCAGAATTGTTTACATCTGATATAATAAGATAGTAAATAAAACTGGAATTTCTCCCTATAATATTAGGGAATAAATATAAATATAAATACAAAGGATGATTGCTATGGGTTATACTTATGACATAAATATGTTTAAGGACACATTTGAACACGAATTTACATGGCTTAACGGTTTTATGAGAAATGTTCGTCGTTTTGGCTTTAAACCTGCTATGATTGACCCCCAGCAGGACAAGGTTTGGACTTACGAGAAATTAAACCGTGATGCAAACCGTTTTGCAAACGCTCTAAAGGCAAAGGGAGTTGAAAAAAACGACGCTGTTCTCTATCTTCTCCCAAATTCCCCTCAGTTTGCAATCTCCTATATTGCACCTCAAAAAATCGGAGCAATTAACTGTCCTGCCAACTTTAACCTTGCTGCAGGAGAAACAGCCCTTTTAATAAATCACAACAAGCCCAAGGTTTTTATATACGACTTTGAGTATGCAGAGGAGATGCAAAAGGCACTTGCCCTCTGCGTTGAAAAGCCTGAGATTGTTCTTATGGTGGACTATGAGCATAAATGCACAAAACTGCCAAAGGGACATATCTTTTTTGAGGACTTTATGAAGGATGCTGACGACAGCAATCCGCCTGTGGATTTTGAACCGCATATTTATGACGAGGTAACAAGACTTTTCACCTCCGGAACAACATCACTTCCAAAGGGTGTTCCTCTCAACAACATAAACGAGGTACTTTCTGCTCACGATGTAATTATGCACTTCCCTCTTAACCCCACAGATGTTACAATGAATATGACTCCATGGTTCCACCGTGGCGGACTTCATTCAGGAGGACTTACTCCAACCCTCTATGCCGGTGGTGCAGTTGTAGTGCTTAGGAGTTACAATCCAAGGGTTTGTCTGCAATATACAGAAAAGTACGGTGTAACATTCCTTATCGGTGTTCCCGCAGTGCTTACATCCCTTGCAACAAGACAGGAAAAGCACCCTGTTGACCTATCCAAAATCAAGGGTATTGTCACAATGGGCTCACCACTTGAAAAGGCACAGTGCATACATTTCCAGGAAACCCTTACACCTAACATCTTTAACGGTTACGGCACAACAGAGTCCTTCTGGAACACATTTTTAAGACCATACGATTTGCCTGAAATGTCAGGTACAGCCGGCAGATCCTGTACAGATGATGATGTTAGGGTTGTCAAGGCTTACGAGGACAGAAAAGCAGAGCCTGAGGAGATGGTTGCAAAGGACGGTACTGAGGTGGGAGAAATTATCATAAAATCTCCCTCAAAGTCCACAATGTGCTACTACAATAATCCTAAGGTTACAAAGGAAAAGTACTACAAGGGCTTCCTCTACACAGGCGACCTGGGAACATGGGACGAAAAGGAATTTGTCACAGTTGCCGGCCGTAAGGATGATATGATTATCAGCAGTGGTGAAAACATCTATCCTCCACAGATTGAAGAGGTGCTGAATATGCATCCAAAGGTACAGGAGAGCATAGTTTCTTCTATCCCTGACAAAACAAGGGGAGAGGTGCTTGTTGCATATATTATCCCTGAGGACGACAGCCTTACAGTTAAAGAGATGATGGATTACTGTGCTGACCACCCTAACCTTTCAAAGTATAAATGCCCAAGATATTACCGCTTTGTAGAGGAGCTTCCTCACACAGCAACAGGTAAAAAACAGCATTATAAAATTAAGGAACAGGCTAAAAAAGACTTTGAAGAAGGACTGCTTTTAAGGAAGTGATTTTTTGAAGATTAAACCATATGTACGAAAAGTAAATTACTACGAAACTGACAGAATGGCTATTGTTCATCATTCAAACTACATTCGTTATTTTGAAGAGGCAAGAATGGACGCAATGGAACAAATTGATTGCGACTGTATGAGACTGGAGAATATGAACCTTATTATCCCTGTGGTGGATGTATACGCAAAGTACCACAAATCCTTGGGATGCAGTGATGAATTTGCAGTCTATACCAAGATGACCTACTTTAACGGTGTGAAAATGGAGTTTGACTACGAAATTCGTTTTACAAAGGACAATGCCCTTGCCTGTACAGGACATTCTGCTCATTGTTTTGTCAACGAGAATCACCGACCAATCACAATCAGGAAAAGCCATCCGGACATTTACGAAAAAATGATGGCGTTAGTTGAGTGATTTAGTAGTTAATTCTTATATAAATTTTCAAAATTTTAAAAGAAGCTAATTGTTAATATTAGGTAATTTACCTATTTATGCTATATTCAGCCACCTTGTTATGGGTGGCTGTTTACTTTTTGCTCAAAAAATTTATTCATTTTTGTGCATTCCAACAAATTTTTCGGAATAATTATTAAATTAGATTTTTTGCGAGATTTCTTTAATAATTTATGGTAAAATTTATGTGTATAACTATGTAATAATAACGAAAGGAAGTGTTTTGTTGAAACAGAAAGCGAAATGGCTTAAAGGTCTTTTACTTGTAGTTTTTGTGGTGCTTAGCACTATTTCAGTATCGGCTGTAAGCTTAGACTTAGATAAAACAGGGGCTAATAGGACAGAGTTGATTCCTTTGGGAATTGAAACCGCTACTGTTAACGGACATGAGTTTAATGTTGGCGATAGGGTTGCTGTGACCTACTATGTCAGCTCGGATGCAAAGTGGGAGGATTTTCAGGGTTACGCAACATATGACCCCACTGGTCTTAGGTTTGAAAAATTCAGTCTGCCCAATACAACATCAAATACTATAATCTACACAGATGATGAGGGTTTTTTGTATTACGTAGGTTCTTCATACAGTAATCCCTTTGACTTTACTACCGAAAAAGTCCTCTATATAGCAGAGTTTACAGTCCTTAGCGGCGGTGACTATACGGTTGAAAACACCTGGGAAGTAATAGACGACGAAAATTGCGATATTATTGTTGATGGTGATTTTTATGACGATAGAAGATTGTCCTGCCGAACTGAAACAGCTATTGTTCAGTACACCGTAACATTCAAGAACTACGACGGCACAATAATCAGCACAGAGAAGTATGATGCAGGAGAAGCAGTTGTTGTTCCGACAGAAATATCAATTAAACCGGCAGACCAGCAATATACATACACCTTCAGCGGATGGGACAAGGATATTGCATATACAGTAAATGCAGACGCAACATACACAGCGGTGTTTACAGCAACACTAAACAAGTATTCCGTAAGCGTTTCATATGAAAACGGAACAGTAACAGGTTGCCCGACAGAGTCTGTTTACTACGGCACAAATGTAACCCTTAAGGCAACGGCAAAGGAGGGCTACAAATTTGAAGGCTACTATGTTGGCGACACAAAGGTATCAAGCTCTTCAACCTACACATTTACAGTAGCAGAAGATACAAATGTTGTTGCAAGTTTCAGCCGGATGCCCGTTTCCGAGCTTAATGTTCAGGTTGTATGCGGTACAAGGCTTAAGGTTAAGCTTGGTACAAACGGTGCAGAAACAACACAGTTTGCAACCTACAAAAATCAGAATGTCAGAACAGGCCAGTATGTAACCCTAACACCAATAGGAATTGACGGTTACGACTTCCTTTACTGGAAAAGTGATAACGGAAAAATTGTTTCATACTCACAGGTTTACACATTTATGTTCACAGGAAAAACAAGCCTGACAGCTGTATTTTCACAGGATAGTGACGGTGTTGTTACATTTATGAGTGGATATAATCAGAATAATTCCTCAATGTGTTACGGCAGTGAAGACGAAATAACTCTGCCAACTCCTTACAGTAAGTCAGGATATACATTTAAGTTCTGGTCAATAGACGGAACAACAGAATGTACTGCAAGTGACATTTACACAGCATCTCGAAGTGGAAATGTAACTGTTAAGGCTGTTTATGAGGCAGATGAGGTTTACTACAGCCTGACAATCAACGGCGGTGCAATCGTTTCTGTTGATGACAGCACTGCAGATGCAGGAAATACAACAGGCTCATATAAGACTATCAACGCAATTAAGGTTCAAGCAAATGAGGCTGAAACAGGCAAAAAGTTTGCATACTGGAAAGATCAAGACGGCAAGGTGCTTTCATATTCGACTGCCTGTTATCTGTATCTAAACAAGGATACAACAATTACAGCAGTGTATGTTGACGAAAGCGAAACAGTAGAAAAGACAGCCATTGCAGAAATTTCTGCTATTTCATATGATGATGTAAATAATAAAATGGGTGTAATAGCAACTATTGATGTTCCTGACGATTGTATTA
>JAQXVY010000024.1 GCA_029225165.1 Oscillospiraceae bacterium | reverse complement strand
GTTTGCTTTTCATCAAGTGAACTGCACTTAATTTAAATTCTTTACTGTAATCTTTTCTCTGTCCTTTTGGCATTGCTTTTGGCTTCCTTTCTTTGTCTTTTTGTCATTTGACTTCCTTCCAAAAACATTATACCACATTCGCTCCCTCGGAATGACAGAGGTAGGCAATATGTAAATCAAATCAGTTGCGAACTTGACCGTCACCCTCAATTATAAACTTTGAGGAAGTAAGCTCGTTTATACCCATAGGTCCTCTTGCGTGGAGCTTTTGGGTGGAAATGCCTATCTCTGCCCCAAGTCCAAATTCTCCTCCGTCGGTAAAGCGGGTGGACGCATTTACATAAACTGCGGCACTGTCCACTTCACTTGTAAAGCGTTTTGCCCTGGAATAATCCCTTGTGACAATACATTCACTGTGACCGCTGGAGTACTTTGCAATGTGGTTAATAGCCTCGTCAAGATTTGATACCACCTTGCAGGCGAGAATATAGTCAAGGAATTCTGTGTAGTAGTCACTTTCATCTGCATCTACAACAGAGTCACCAAGTATTTTTTTGGTTTCTGCACAGCCTCTAATCTGCACATTTTTGTTATCTAATTTTTCCTTTATCAAAGGCAGGGCGTCCTTTGCAATATCCTTGTGAACAAGTATTGTTTCTATGGCGTTGCAAACGGATGGTCTGCTTGTTTTTGCGTTGTAAATAATTTCAGCCGCCATTTCAATGTCTGCGTACTTGTCAACATACACATGGCAGTTGCCCACACCTGTTTCAATTACAGGCACCTTGCTGTTTTCTACAACAGCCCTGATAAGTCCTGCACCGCCCCTTGGGATAAGCACATCAAGGTAGTCGCTTAACTGCATAAGCTCTGTTGCAGACTCCCTTGAGGTGTCTGTGATAAGCTGAATACTGTCTATAGGCAGTCCGACTTTGTCAATAGCGTTTCGCATAATCTCTGAAATTGCCTTATTGGAGTTAATAGCCTCCTTGCCACCTCTGAGAATTACTGCGTTGCCTGACTTCAGGCAAAGTGATGCAGCGTCTGCGGTTACATTTGGACGAGCCTCAAAGATAATTCCGATAACACCCAAAGGTACCTTAACCCTTGTTACAGTAAGTCCGTTTGGGAGCTTGTTACCGCTTATAACATTTCCCACAGGGTCGGGGAGAGAGGCAACCTTTCTCACACCGTCAGCCATACCCTTGATTCTGTCCTTGCCTAAGGTCAGGCGGTCAATAAGGCTTGGGGTGAGTCCGTTTCCCTTGCCCTTTTCAACATCTATATTATTAGCCTTTATAATTTCTTCTGCATTTTCTTCCAAAGCATCTGCAATGGCAATAAGAGCCTTGTCCTTTTTACTTCCTGCAACGGACAGCACCCTTGATGCCTTTTTTGCCTTTGCACCCATTTCTTCAATTACAGTCATCATCCTGCTCCTTTCCTAAGGAATCACTGAATAAATCACTTCACACATCTTGTTTGCATATTTTCCGCCATATTGTCCAAAAAATCCTCGCAATGCGTCAGCATTCCTGCGGTTTGTTTGTACAACCTGACAAAAAATCTGACTGCACAATCTGTGCAAATGATTTAATCAGTGCTTCCTAAAAACACCGTTCCCACAGGCTTTCCGTCAAAAATATCGTATATTGTTTCGGGGTCTTCACCTGAAATTATCTGCACATCAATTCCGGCATTGGTAGCGATTTCTGCCGCCAAAATCTTTGTAGCCATACCTCCGGTACCTCTGCTACTACCTCTGCCACCTGCCATTTCCTTGATTTCCTCTGTGATAAGCTCAACTGTGCTAATCTTCTCTGCATCATCATATTCGGCAGGGTTTTTGTTGTAAAGTCCGTCAATGTCAGTAAGGATAATCAGCTTGTCGGCGTCAATCAGGGTTGCAACAATGGCAGAAAGCTGGTCGTTATCGCCGATTTTGTTGCCTTCAAGCTCGTCTGTAGCAACGGAGTCGTTTTCGTTTACAACAGGGATAATCCCCATATCAATAAGTGACATAAAGGCGTTGTGGATTGTTTCTTTCTTCTCTTCGGTTTCAACTGCATATTTTGTGAGAAGTATTTGAGCCATAACATTGTTGTACTGGTCAAAGAACTTGTCGTACATAAACATAAGCTCACATTGACCAACAGCAGACAAAGCCTGTTTTTTGTTGGTCATTTCGGGACGATTTTTGATGCCTAATTTTCCCATACCAACAGCAAGTGCACCGGAGGAAACAAGCACCATTTCATTTCCTTGATTTTGCAAATCTGCAATAACCTTGCACAGCTTTTCAAGTCGCCTTATGTTTAGCTTACAGTTGTCATATGTCAGGGTGGATGTACCCACCTTAATTACAATTCTCTGTTTTTTCTTCATAATATCCTCTTTTGTGTTTTACATAGCTTAAAAATCATTATAACACAAGAAAGACTAATTAACAAGGACTATAAAAAGAAAGATAATTTGTATAAAGAAAAGGATGCATCAAATAATTGACGCATCCTTTTTCATATCGTACAAATGGTGCAGACATTCCTCAAAACGAAGTCCGTACCACTGCGAATCCTTGTCATTATTTGTGTGTTCAATGCACATTTGGGTGAACTCTGTTGCATTTTTTGCACTTTGTTCAAGGCTTAATCCCAAGGTGAAAAAACCTGCAAAGGCACTTGCGAAGGTGTCACCTGTTCCGTGGAACTGACGGTCAATCAAAGGACTTTTTGACGAAAGGCGGTATTTTCCCTTTTCCTCACCAATATACACAGAAATATTCTTACCCTCTTTAACCCCTGTTACAACAGACTTTTTGCTTATTTTTGAAAGTCCGTCCATAACTTTTGCAAGGTAATCACTATCTATATTTTTTGCAATATAAGGCGTGTTTGTCAAAAGACAAGCCTCTGTAAGATTTGGCAGAATGATGTCCGACTTTTTACAAAGCCTTGCAATAGCTGAGGGATAGTCCATACTAAAACCGCTGTACAGCTTTCCGTTATCCCCCATAACAGGGTCGGTGATTATTATGCTTTCGGGGTGATTATCTATAAATTTAGACACAATGTCAACTTGCTTTACGCTACCCAAGTACCCTGTGTAAATGCAGTCAAACCTTTCACCCATACTGTCAAAGTGGTTTAGTATTTTCTTCATTTCCTCTGTCTGGTCAGAAAAGGTGTAGCCCTTAAAAACCGTGTGAGCAGACAGAAGGGCAGTAGGTAAAACTACTGCCTCGATTCCCAAGCTTGATATTATAGGCAACGCCACGGAAAGGGAGCATTTGCCCATTGATGATATATCGTTAATGCAAAGAATTCTCTTCTGTTTCATTTTATCAGTTATACGCAACCAGTCTGTTTTTGATTTTTGCCTTGTCAAAAGCAAAGCCGATGACTACAAACAGAACACCGCTTACAACTCCCTGTAAAAGGTTTGGAAGCATTGAGCCGAATGCGCCTGTGCCGTAGTAGAAAATCTCGAATGAGAAGTAGCCGAATACTGTAATTCCACAGCAAACTACTGCTGCAATAATATTTCTTACATTAATCATATTTTCCTTTTTGCTTGTAAAGCAAAGTGCAAGCAAAACCTTAACAATAAATGTTATTGGTATAAAAGGGAAGTAACCGCCCACAAGGTCTGCAAGAGCACCGCCCAGCCCTGCGGCAGCCATTGCATAAGGTGTTGGCAGTAAAGAGGCTGCAAGATAAATTGCTGCGTCACCCGGATGAATATAGCCTATTGCTGTAGGAACACTTGCAAATTTTGTAAGTACAAATATAAGTGCTGCAAATAATGCGGCAAGTACAAGGTTAAATATATTTTTGTTGGTTTTCATATTAGCCCCCTACAACAGTATGATAAAATGAAGGAAACACTGAATAAATCACGATTGAAATCTATTTGCACATCTTGTTTGCATATTTTCCGTCAGCCTGCCCAAAAAATCCTCGTAATGCGTCAGCATTACTGCGGTTTATTTGTGCAACCTGACAAAAAATCTGACTGCACAATATGTGCAAATAATTTAATCAGTGTTTCCTTAATTATTAACACCGGTGAACAGGAAATCTTTTCCCTTGATTTTCTGTCGAATTTAATTATAATAAAAATTGGTGTTATTAAAATAACCAAAATAATCACAAAAAATAATACCAGTTGAAAAATGATTGGAGAATAATATGCTTACATATGATATGGAAAAAAGGGAAAATACCCCTGCATACAGATATATTTACCACCAAATCAAGGAGGATATTCTGTCGGGTGAGCTTTCACCAAACGAAAAACTACCCTCAAAGCGAAGTCTTGCAAACCACCTTGGCATAAGTGTAGTTACGGTTATGAGTGCTTATGAGCTTTTGGTGTCCGAGGGATATGTTTATACAAAGCCGAAAAGCGGATATTTTGTTGTACCGATAAAAACTCAAAAGCAGTCCTTCCACAGCGAAATCACCTTGCCCACAGGAGAAAAAGCTCCCGACTTTGACTTTAGCGGAAACAGCGTAAGCAGTAATGCCTTTCCTTTTTCTGTTTGGAGTCGCCTTATGAGAAAGGTGCTACTTGATTACGAGGGTGAGCTACTTGCACCAATCCCCTATAATGGTTCAGAGGTTTTGCGTGAGGCTGTGAGCAAATACCTTTATCACCACAGCGGTATGAATGTTGACCCAAGGCAAATTATAATCGGTGCCGGAACAGAGTATCTTTATTCCCTTATTATTCAGCTTGTTGGGAAAAATAAGATTTATGCTGTGGAAAACCCCGGCTACAACAAGATTTCCAAGATATATGATATGAACGGTGTTATGACTGAATATGTGTATGTGGACAGAAAAGGTCTTAGCATAGAGGGACTTCTTAACAGCAATGCATCAGTTGTGCACATCAGTCCAAGCCACCACTACCCAACAGGAATTGTAATGCCTGTTGACAGGCGAAACGAAATACTAAACTGGGCAGACGAAAATGACGGCTACATTATTGAGGACGATTACGACAGTGAATTCGGCAGTATTAAGGCTATGAATACCCTGTTCGGCACTGACAAAAACGAAAGGGTGCTGTACCTTAACACCTTTAGCAAGACAATTGCCCCCTCAATGAGAATAAGCTACCTTATTTTGCCACCTCACCTTTTGAAAAAATATCAGAAAAAGCTGAATTTCCTCTCCTGCACAGTGCCCAGCTTTGAGCAATATACCCTTGCATCATTTATAAGTGAGGGGTACTTTGAACGCCACATTACAAGGATGAAAAAGCACTATACCCTCCTGAAAAAAGAGGTTATGGAAATCCTTGACCAAAGTAAAATCAGGGATAAAATCAGCCTTGTTGAAAACACCTCGGGACTTCACTTTCTTGTGAAAATCAACACAAATAAAACAGACGGAAAAATTATTCAGGAACTGAGGAAAAGGGGAATAGGTGCAAGGTTTTTGAGTCGGTATTACAGGAGTAAAGATGATGCACCACAGCACTATATGATAGTGAATTATTCAGGCTTTGACAAAACAAACCTCCCCAAAGCCCTTGAAATACTTGGGGAGGTTATATAGCACAAAACAAAACTTCCCCAAAGCTATTCTTGGGGAAGTTTTACTCTAAAAATTACATCTTTTCAAAATCTGACTTTGGATGCTTGCACAGTGGGCAGAAGAAGTCCTCAGGTAAATCCTCAAATTTTGTTCCTGCCGGAATACCCTTTTCTGGCATTCCCTTTGACTCGTCATATGTCCAACCGCAAATCTTGCAAACCCAAACATTGCCGGCAGATTCCGCTGGCTTTTTTGCCTTTGGCTTAATGTTCTTCTGATAATAGTCATATGTAACTGTGGGCTTGTCAGAAAGCTTTACGCCGTCAGTTACATCGGCAATAAACATAATGTGACTGCCAAGGTCAATCTGCTGTACAACCTTGCCTGAAAGGTAGGTGTTTGTGTATTCCTCAAGGTATCTCACACCGTTTGCTCCACGCTTAACATTTGTGTAGTCCTTGAATTTGTCAACATCCTTTCCGCTTTGGAATCCGAAGTTTTGGAATACTGAGAAAGGTGTTTCCTCTGTAAGGATAGAAATGTTGAACACACCTGTTTTGCTTATAATAGATGTGGAGTAGTTTTGCTTGTTTACAGTTACCGAAATTCTGTTAGGCTCGGAGGTAACCTGCTGAACTGTGTTGATTATGCAACCGTTGTCCTTGGTGCCGTCCTTTGTTGTGAGAACATACAAGCCGTAACCTACGCTGAACATAGACTCCTTTTCAAAGATATGCTCTGTGAGAAGCTCATCTGCAAGGTGATCCATAGCCTTGTATGTATCCTCATTAGCAGAAGAACGAATTGAAACCATAGTTGGGCAGATTTCAATGTCCTTCATAGAGGTGAGGTATTCAGTCATTACTCTGCCTGCGCTTGGTGCCCAAGTACCGTTTTCAATAATACCAACCTTGCGGTTTTGGTATGCCTTTGCCTTTAGGTGGTGCAAAAAGTCGTTCATAATTGGGAACACACCTGCATCATATGAAGGGGCGGCTACAACCATTGTGCTGTAACGGAATGCGTCCTCCACAGCCTCGGCAAGGTCGCACCTTGCAAGGTCGGTGAGCACTACCTTTTTGTCTGTTTTGCTCTTTAAAATCTTCTCAAATTCCATAATGGCATTTGCTGTGTTGCCGTGAATTGAACAGTATGCAACGAAAATTCCGTCGGACTCAGGCTTGTAGGATGACCAAGTGTTGTAAAGGTCAAGGTAGTAGCCCAAGTTTTCCTTTAGGATTGGTCCGTGTGTAGGACAGATGATTTCTATGTCAAGTGTTGACGCTTTTTTAAGGAGAGCCTGTACCTGTGCGCCGTACTTGCCAACAATGTTAAAGTAGTATCTTCTTGCCTCACAAGCCCAGTCCTCGTCACAGTCAAGTGCGCCGAACTTTCCAAAGCCGTCAGCGGAGAACAAAATCTTGTCCTTGCTGTCGTAGGAAACCATAACCTCAGGCCAATGCACCATAGGTGCCATAAAGAATTTTAGCTCGTGGTTGCCAAGGCTGAGGACATTTCCCTCACTCATAATGAATCCCTTGTCCATCACATCAATGCCTGTGAACTGCTTTAAAAATTCAAAAATCTTCTTGTTGCCCACAAGGGTGATGTCGGGGTATTTTTCCATACAAGCCTGAATTGAACCTGCGTGGTCAGGCTCCATATGATGGATTACAAGGTAGGTTGGCTTTCTGCCCTCAAGGACTTCCTCTAAATTGCCAAGCCATTCATCGGTTTTCCTTTTATCAACGGTGTCCATAATTGCAATTTCGTCGTCAAGAATGACATAGGAGTTGTATGCAATTCCGTTAGGGATAATATACTGGCTTTCAAACAAATCAAGTGTTTTGTCGTCACAGCCGATATATTTTACTGTATCTGTAACAAATGGTTTCATAGTAGTACCTCCTGTGATATTTATACCTATCAAACAGGATAACACATATACCGTCCGATTTTGTTCTTTATTGGAATTTTATATGTAAAATTAATAATAATTTCTATTTTATTTTGTTTTAGTTGTAAATAAATGATAATGAGCAGTAGAGGTAGTGAAATTAGAAATGTCGTCAACTTAAGGAAATTCCCCCACATTGTCAAGACCAGCCACCACACTGTCAAGGCCAGCCACAACGCTGTCATTCCGAGCTTGTCGAGGAATCCCCTGCCTATACCACTCATTTTGTTAGGAAAATCATACTTTTCTATAACCTGATAGTGTCGATTTAGGCACCACTGCTATCCTTTCAGATTCCTCGCTACGCTCGGAATGACAGGGTGAGGACACATACCGTTGAGTGTAAATATTCTTAAGTTGACGACATTGGCGGAATGAGGAAAAAGGCAAAAAATCTATTTTGAAAATAAAGGAAAGACAATATGAAAACTATGTGAAAGTCAAAAAAATATTCATCAAATTATTTCGGTTATAGTTCCTGCAAAACTATTGAAAGTGCTGAAATAATCAGTATTTATACAATAAGTCCTCAATGTATATTGCCCATAATTTTAATTAATGGTAAAATCTATAATTGAGTAAATAAAGAGAGGAGAAATGAATTTGAAAAAATTTCTAAAGCATTTTAAGCCTGCTATTCTTCCTATGATATTTGTAGTTGTTTTACTTGTAATACAGGCTTACTGTGATTTATCTCTTCCTTCCTATATGAGCAACATTGTAAATGTGGGTATTCAGCAATCAGGAATTGACTGCGTTACACCCGAAAAGGCTCCCAAGGAAGAAATGGAGAAAATAAAGCTGTTTATGAGCAAGGAGGACGGTGACTTTGTATCCTCCTGCTACAATAGTGATACTTACAAGGACAAGGATATTGTTGTACTTAAGGATAACCTTAGTGAAAAGGACAGCGACCGCCTTGCCAAAACCCTTGAAAAGCCAATGCTCATAACCTATATGTTGGAAAAGTCGCAAAATGGAGAAATTGAGGACGACTCCGTCAGCGGTGAGCTTGATATGAGTGAATTTAACAGGATTATTGAGCAGGGCGTTATAGATATGACGCCTGAAAATCAAGGGGAGTTTTTCTATCTTACTCGGGAAAAGGACAGTGAACCCGACCTTTTCCAAATACTTCCTCTGTTCTCGGAGGATACAAGGTCGGAAATTACAGACTTGATGAACAAACAACTGGAGGGCTTTGACAAACTGGGTGACGACACCGTAAAACAGGTTGTGGTGCAATATACCAAAGACCTTATGGAGGATGCCGGAGTTGATACAGGCAATATGGTATTATCCTATCTTTTCTATGCCGGACTTATAATGCTTGGATATGCCGGTGCAATTTCATTGTGTATGGCTATAATTTCACTCCTTTCATCCATTGTTGGCGCAAGGTTCTCAAAGGACATCAGAAGTCACGCATATTCCCGGATTATTCAGTTCTCTGCAACAGAGCAGGGCAAATTCAGCAACGCATCCCTCATCACAAGGTGTACAAACGACATTCAGCAGATTCAGATGGTTCTCATTATGATGATGAGAATGATTATCTACGCACCAATTTTGGGAATCGGCGCACTTTTCAAGGTAACAGAGATGGGTGCCGGTATGGTGTGGATAATCGCCCTTGTTGTTGGCATTATTTTGGCGCTGGTAATCACCCTTATGGCTGTTGCAATGCCAAAGTTCACTATTCTTCAAAAGCTTGTTGACAGACTAAACCTTGTTTCCCGTGAGATTATTTCAGGTATTCCTGTTATCAGGGCATTCAGTCGTGAGGAGTACGAGCTTGACCGATTTGACACAGCCAACAAAAACCTTACAAAGACCAACCTTTTTGTAAACCGTGTAATGGCATTTATGATGCCTTTTATGATGTTCGTTATGAACGGTGCGTCGGTGCTGATTGTGTGGGTAGGCTCAAACGAAATAGATGCCGGAGGTATGCAGGTTGGTGACATTATGGCGTTCATACAGTACACTATGATGATTATTATGGCATTCCTTATGATTTGTATGGCAAGTATTATGCTCCCAAGGGCTTTTGTTTCTGCAAAGAGATTAGGTGAAATTTACGACACAGAAATTTCAATAAGTAATCCCGAAAATCCTGAAAAGTTCAACGAAAATGAAAAGGGTGTTGTTGAGTTTGACAATGTTACCTTTGAATATCCCGGTGCTAACGAGGCTGTTCTCAAGAATATTTCCTTTACAGCTCGCCCCGGCAAAACCACAGCCATAATCGGCTCAACAGGCAGCGGAAAAAGTACCCTTGTCAACCTTATCCCAAGATTTTATGATGTTACAGAGGGTTGTATCAAGGTTGACGGACAGGACATTAAGTCGGTTACACTTGAGGACTTGAGAGGTAAAATCGGCTATGTTCCCCAAAAGGGCATACTGTTCTCGGGAACAATCAAAAGCAACATTGCCTTTGCTGACGAGAATATGCCTATGGAAAAGATAGTCAGAGCCGCCGAAATTGCACAGGCAAAGGAATTTATTGAGGCAAAGCCTGAAAAATATGACTCAAAAATCAGTCAGGGCGGTACAAATGTTTCAGGCGGACAAAGGCAAAGACTTTCCATTGCAAGGGCAATAGCCAACGAGCCTGAAATACTCATCTTTGACGACAGCTTTTCTGCCCTTGACTTTAAGACAGATGTGGCTGTGAGAAAGGCACTCAGCGAAAATATAAAGGACAGTGCAGTAATTATTGTTGCACAGAGAATAAGCACCGTTATTAACGCAGACCAGATACTGGTTCTTGACGGCGGTGAACTGGTGGGTAAGGGTACCCACAAGGAATTAATGGCATCCTGTGATGTTTACCGTGATATTGCAGAGAGTCAGCTTTCAAAGGAGGAGTTGCAGTAATGGCTATGGGACACGGCCCCGGTGGGCCAATGCACCACAGAAATTCTGATGTAAAGGCTAAGGACTTCAAAGGTTCAATTAAAAAGCTAATGAAATACATCGGCAGATACAAAATCGCTATTGCTATTGTTGTAATCTTCGCTGTGGGAAGTACAGTGTTCAATGTTATAGGACCAAAAATTCTGGGTAATGCAACCACAGAGCTTTACAACGGTATTATGAGCAAATACACAGGCGGTTCGGGAATTGACTTTGGCAAGATTGCAGGCATACTTGTGGGACTTTTGTGTATCTATATTGCAAGTAGTGTGTTTGGTTTTGTGCAAAACTTTTTAATGAGCACCGTAACACAAAAGGTTGGTTACAGATTAAGAAAAGATATTTCAAGCAAAATCAATCTGTTGCCAATGAACTACTTTGACCGCAGACAGACAGGTGAAACTCTTTCTATTATTTCAAACGATGTTGACACACTTTGCACAAGCCTTAATCAGGTTGCAACTCAAATGGTAACATCAATCTCCACCATAATCGGTGTGCTTTATATGATGTTCAGCATCAACTGGATGATGACGCTTATCGCCCTGTTTATCCTGCCTATTTCATTGATATTCATATCCATTGTGTTCAAGTTTTCTCAAAAGCACTTCCGTGCACAGCAGGACTACCTTGGTCATGTTAACGGTCAGGTTGAGGAAACTGTTGGGGGAGTTAACATTGTTCAGGTGTTCAACAATGTTGAAAAGAACAAAGAGGAATTTGAAAAGTCCAACGAAATGCTGTATAAATCGGCTTGGAAAAGCCAGTTTATATCAGGTCTTATGGGACCTATTATGCAGGGTGTAGGCAATATAGCCTATGTGGGTATAGCCATTTTGGGCGGTTACCTTGCAATTCAGAACACAATTACCGTGGGTGATATTCAGTCCTTTATTCAGTATGTAAGGCAGTTTACACAGCCGATTCAACAGCTTGCTCAGGTGAGCAATATGATGCAACAGATGTCAGCCTCAGCCGAAAGAATTTTTGAATTTCTTGACGAGGAAGAGGAGTCACAGAAAGCTGAAAATCACTGTAAAAAGCCGGACGGACAGAATATCACAGTTGATGATATTACAGGAGATGTAACCTTTGACCATGTAAACTTTGGTTACAATGAGGATAAAATCATTATCCACGACTTCTCCGCAAAGATTAAGCAGGGTCAGAAAATCGCCATTGTAGGGCCCACAGGTGCAGGTAAAACAACAATGGTAAAGCTCCTTATGAGGTTCTACGACCTTAACGGCGGTCACATTCTTGTTGACGGATATGACATCAAGGACTTTGACAGGCGAGAGCTGAGGGAGCTTTACGGTATGGTGCTTCAGGACACTTGGCTGTTTACCGGAAGTATTATGGAGAACATAAGGTACGGCAGACTTGACGCAACTGACGAAGAGGTGAAGGAGGCTGCAAAGGCTGCCCATGTTCACGGATTTGTTAAGCATCTTCCTGACGGCTACAATATGGAGCTGAATGAAGAGGCGTCCAATGTGAGCCAGGGACAAAAACAGCTCCTCACCATTGCAAGAACAATCCTTGCAGACCCGAAAATCCTTATACTTGACGAGGCAACCTCCTCGGTTGATACAAGAACAGAGATTAGAATACAAAAGGCTATGGATAATCTAATGAAGGGTCGCACCAGTTTTATCATCGCCCACAGGCTTTCCACAATAAAGGATGCCGACCTGATACTCTTTATGAAAGACGGAGATATTGTTGAGCAGGGTAACCACGAGGAACTCCTTGCCAAGGGCGGTTACTACGCAGAGCTTTATAATTCACAGTTTGACAAGGTGGGGTAAAGGTTTTCCCTTATGCAAAAGTGGCATATCACTATGGGAAAACAGCTGAATTTGCATTGTGATATGCCTTGAAAAAAACCTATATTTCATTCATAATATAAGAAAAATGGAGAAAAAACGGAAGAGAATATTATGAAAAAAAGAAAATACACCTTGGGGGAAGAAATCTTCTCCTCAGTCAGCCACGGAGTAGGGGCGTGTCTGTCAATAGCAGGTACGATAGTGCTCCTTGTTTGTTCGGCAATATATGCCAACGCATGGGCGGTGGTAAGCTCCTCAATCTACGGTGGCTCACTTATTATACTATACACAATGTCCACACTTTACCATTCCTTTACAAATGAAAAGGTAAAAAAGTTCTTTCAGATAATGGATCACAACACCATTTTTCTCTTGATAGCAGGAACCTATACTCCAATCACTCTGTATATCCTTGGCGGTGTTACAGGATGGGTGCTGTTTGGCATAGTGTGGCTTTCGGCAATAGTGGGAATCACAATGAACTCCATTAATTTGGAAAAGGCAAAAATTCCATCCCTTATCTGCTATGTGGCAACAGGCTGGGTTATCATCTTTGCCATAAAGCCCCTAATTGCAAAGGTACCGTTCCTGTCGGCTTTATTCCTGTTGCTTGGGGGAGTGATTTACACCTTGGGCATAATATTTTACGCAATTAAAAAGGTAAAATATTTCCACCCTGTCTGGCACATCTTCACAGTGCTTGGAAGCGCATTCCACTACTTCGCAATTTTAATTGCAGTAATTAAAATTTAAGAGATAAAGGAAAAAGGTTGCAGTTTTTTCTGCAACCTTTTTTGAAATTACTTTTTAAATAAATCGCTGTGAGTTCCTGTCCTTGCGAGAGTGAGTGTAAGAACATTGTTTTGAATGGAATACACAAGTAGCCAATCCGGTTCTATGTGACATTCCCTAAAGCCTTTCCAGTTTCCACTCAAAGAGTGGTCGTTGTAGCTTTCCGGCAACGAACCGTTTTTAGCAAGCAGTCGTATGGCGTCGTCTAAAAGCTCAATAGGATAACCACGCTTAATGGCAAGTTTATAATCTTTTTTGAACTTTGTTGTCCAAATAACCTGAAGGCTCATTCTTTTAACTCCTTCAAGGCATCTTCAATATCATATTTCTTGGTATCAGGATTATTCATAAGCTGTTGTGCCTCAATAAGGGCGGCGACTGTTTCAGAATTTGGGGTGTTAAGTGTGATTTCAAAGGGAATACAACCCTCTCTGACCGACTGCCTTAAAAAAATGTTAAAAGCAGTTGTCATATTCATTCCAAGCTGGGAAAACAGTGCGTCAGCCTGTGCCTTTAAATCGCTGTCAATTCTAAAGCTTACATTTGATACTTTTGTAGCCATATAAATCACTCCTTTAGTTACATAATACAACTGTTAAAGGCTAATGTCAAGTAAATAAAACGCAATTAGCGTTCTATTGTAATAATATTGTATGAAAATATATATGTTTTATTACAAATAAAGTAAAGCAAAAAGGAGCTGTTGGTTTTTACAGCTCCTTTGTTTTGAAAAATTTTAAATTGAATATTAACCCTCAACAGCCTTTAAAAGTGCGTCCACCTTGTCGGTTTCTTCCCACTTAACTTCAAGGTCTGTTCTTCCCATATGGCCGTATGAGGCTGTAGGGAGGAACTTTATGTTTCTCAGGTTAAGCTCACTTATAATGGCAGCGGGTCGGCAGTCGAATACCTTTTTAACAGCCTTTGCAATTTCTTCATTTGTGTATTTTCCTGTTCCGAAGGCATCCACCATAACTGAAACAGGCTTTGCAACACCTATTGCATATGCAAGCTGTACCTCGCACTTTGTGGCAAGACCTGATGCAACAACATTCTTTGCAATATATCTTGCGTAGTATGCGGCACTTCTGTCAACCTTTGTTGGGTCCTTACCGGAGAATGCACCGCCACCGTGACGGCCGTATCCGCCGTAGGTGTCAACTATAATCTTTCTGCCTGTAAGTCCTGAGTCACCGGCAGGTCCGCCGATAACAAATCTGCCTGTTGGGTTAACAAGGATTCTTGTGTCGTCACTTATAAGCTCTGTCGGAATAACAGGCTTTATTACATATTCTATAAGGTCATTTCTGATTTGAGCAAGTGAAACTTCTTCGTCGTGCTGTGTGCTGATTACAACCGTATCAATGGAAACAACCTTGTCATCCTCATAGAGGGCTGTTACCTGAGTTTTTCCGTCAGGACGAAGATACTTTAGTGTGCCGTTCTTACGCACCTCTGTTAGCTTTTTTGCCAGTTTGTGGGATAGCGAAATGGTGAGAGGCATAAGCTCCTCTGTTTCGTCACAGGCATAGCCGAACATCATACCCTGATCACCTGCGCCAAACCGGTTAAGCTCGTCATTTTCACCGTCCTTAAGCTCGTAGCTTTCGTTAACCCCCATAGCAATGTCGGGAGATTGTGTGGTAATCATATTGTTTATTTTGCAGTTGTGACCGTTGAAAAGTAGCTCATCCCTGTCGTAACCGATGTTGTTAATCACATTTCTTGCAACACTTTCGTAGTCAACATCTGCAGTTGTACTGATTTCACCCATAATGTTAACAATGCCTGCAACAGCTGTTGTTTCACAGGCTACGTGAGCCATATTGTCCTTTTCAAAAATAGCGTCAAGAATAGCGTCGCTGATTTGGTCGCAAACCTTGTCAGGATGTCCCTCTGTAACTGACTCTGATGTAAATAAATGCTTAGCCATAATTATTCTCCCTTTCTGAATTATCATAAAAATTAAGTTTCTTGCCAAATAAAAAACACCGTCGAAAGACGGTGCGAAAAACTCATCTTTCGGTTATACCGCAGGATTTGGCACCTTGCATACGCAGGTTGCCGGACTTCACAGGGCCTGTCCCTCAGTCGCTCTTGATAAGTGGCATTATTTAATTTGCTTAATTATTATATCACATACTGATGTATATTGTCAACCGGTAATAGAAATATGTATGAATATGTCAAATGTCAAATGTTTTGTATGTGTTATTCCGAGCTTGTCGAGGAATCTCCTGCCTCTACCACTCATTTTGTTAGGAAAATCATACTATCATTTAACCTGTCAGTGTCAGTGTAGGAACAACTGCTTTCCTTTCAGATTCTTCAGTCGCTTTGCTCCCTCAGAATGACAGGGGAGGGTCGCTTTGCCCCTCAAAATGACATATGAGATTTAATTCCAAATTCTCCAAACCCCAAACTCCAAACTATAAACTCTCCGATGTGGGGGAGGATGCTTGGGTTGAAGAAGTGCCTGTGTCAATGGACGGGTTGGTGTTCTCCTTGTTCATCAGTTCATAACTTCCACCGAATTTGTTTAGAACAGTTGCAACAGCGTTGTAGGTTTCTGCCATAGCATTGTTGTTGATTAGGGAAAGCGTAAGGCTTTCTTCCTTGTTAAGTCTTGACTCCAGTTCATCTGTTGAGGTCAAAACCTCTCCATTGTAGGAAATTTCATTTCCCGACACCATTACAACCGCCAGGGTTTCGTGAATTGGTATGGTGGTTGTGGTTTCTGCGTTGTTCTTTTGAGGATAGGTGGGATTTGTATTTCCGTTTAGGTAGGTGTAAACACCAACAGCAACAGCCGCCAAAACAGCAAGTACGGCAACTGTGATAATCAGTCCCTTTCCCTTGTTATTTTTCTTATCCTCTCTTTTGGTTTGAGGCTCACTGTACTTTTTTCTGCCCTTTTGGGTTACAGGCTCTTTGTGAGTTCTTATTTTTCTTGTGTTATTCGAGTTTTCCCTGTGAGTATTATGCTCTTGGCTTTTTCTGTAATTAGTCAGGTCGGTCTTTGTTGAGGATATTTTTTCCTCGGTGAAAAAGTCCTTCTGTGCACTTTTTTCCTGTCTTGCCTCGGCAAGGATTTTATCAATTTCAGATTCTATCTCCGACTGCCTGTTACCTATAGAGTCGGTATATGACTTTGAACTTTTGCGGTCAAAAATTTCATTATCATTTTTCGACATAATATCACTCCATCCTTGCCTTATACCTCTAATTTAACATATATTTCTACAATCTTCAACATTTTTATTTTGGAAAAGAGAAAAGCTAATGCAGGTGGTGTCCTGTCATTAGCTTTCATATATAATATCTTTGACATCTGTTATAATTATTTCACGATTTTCAGGGAAATATCAAATGCTTTTACAGAGTGGGTGAGGGCGCCGATTGAGATAATGTCCACACCTGTTTCGGCCACACCTCTTATTGTTTCCTCGGTAATTCCGCCGGAGGCTTCAAGCAGTGCCTTGCCGTTTGTGATTTCCACAGCCTTTTTCATTGTTTCGTTGTCCATATTGTCCAGCATAATTACATCAACATCAACGGAAAGAGCCTCTTTCAGCTCATCAAGGTTTCTTACCTCAAGCTCCACCTTAGCCATATGACCTAACTTGCTCCTCAACTTTTTCACAGCACCTGTAATTCCGCCACCTGCGTCAATATGGTTGTCCTTAAGCATTGCGGCGTCGCTTAGGTTGTAGCGGTGGTTTTTTCCTCCGCCCACTGTAACTGCGTACTTCTGAATTGGTCTAAGACCCGGCAGAGTCTTTCTTGTATCGGCAATAGAGGCATTTGTACCCTCAACAATTTTAACAATCCTGTTTGTCATTGTTGCTATACCGCTCATATGCTGGAGGAGATTAAGGGCTGTTCTTTCGCCTTTTAAAATTGTCCTTGTTTTACCCTTTACAGTTGCGATTATGTCGCCTTTCTTAACATATTCACCGTCATTTATAAAGATTTCATACTGAAAGTCAGGCTGAATCAGGGTGAAAACCCTTATTGCAACATCAATTCCGCAAAGAACACCCTCAGCCTTGGCAAGGAACTTTGCCTCACCCTCCTGCTCCTGTGGAATAAGGTTGTCGGTTGTAATGTCAATGTAGTTGATGTCCTCTTTAAGGGCTGACTTAATAAGGTCGTCAACATAAAACTGGTTCAGCATCATAGGTTAATTCCCTCCTTGATTTCTTCAAGAATAATTCCTGCAACTGTTGCAAGGCTTAAAGCCTCAACGTAGTCCATATTTATTTCATACTTTGTGGTGATTAAGTCCGACAAAACTCTGTCAACCTCTTTGTATGCAGAGTCAACATTTTCAAGGTCGGGAATTACAAAATATGTCTTTTGCATAATTTCCCTAATTTTTGTACGGATACCCTTAGGTAACTCCTTGCCTGAAACATCCTGCTTTGGCGGTTCTGTGCCAAGTGGCTTTCTGCCACCATTTTGGATACGGTGGGTAATGTCCTGTGCGGCTCTCCTTGAAAATACAAGAGCTTCAAGGAGTGAATTACTTGCAAGACGGTTTGCACCGTGAACACCTGTGTGGGAGCATTCGCCACAGGCGTACAGCCTGTCAACAGAGGTTCGTGCGTCCAAGTCAACATTAATACCGCCCATAAGGTAGTGCTGACAAGGATAAATTGGAATTTTGTCCTTGGTTATGTCAATGCCCTTTTCAAGACACTTGCTGTAAATCATAGGGAATCTTTCAACAAGAAAATCGGCAGGTTTGTGGGTTATGTCAAGGTAGAAGTTACTGCTACCCGTTTTCTTTTCCTCAAGCATAATTGCGTTGGAAACCACATCCCTTGGTGCAAGCTCCCCACGGGAATCATAGTTGAACATAAACCTTTCTCCGTTGCAGTTCAGCAGTACCGCACCCTCGCCACGGACAGCCTCGGAAATCAAAAATCTTTCACGGTCGCTTTTGCTGTCAAATGCTGTTGGGTGGAACTGCACCCTTGAAAGGTGTTTGATTTTTGCTCCCAAAAGGTGAGCAAAGGTGATTCCGTCACCTGTTGCAATGGCGGAGTTTGTGGTGTACTGGTACACCCTGCCTATACCGCCTGTGGCAAGTACGCAGTAGGAACAGCCAAAGACAAGGTTTTCTCCGCCTTTAAGAACACCCACATAAAAGCCGTGTTCGGATTTGTCTAATGAATACACAAGGGCATTGTCCATCAGGGTGATGTTTTGCCTTTTGGAAACAGCAACAAGTAGCTTTTCAACCATTTCCTTGCCTGTTGAGTCTTTGTGGTGAACAATTCTGTTTCGGCTGTGACCTCCCTCAAGTGTGGCAAGTAGTCTGCCGAATTTGTCCCTGTCAAATTCAACACCTAAATCCTTTAGGTCAAGGACATCCTCAGGTCCCTCGGTAACCAGCTTTTCAACAGCGGAAAGATTATTTTTATATTTGCCTGCAATAAGTGTGTCGGCTATGTGTAGCTTGTAGTTATCGTTGCTTTTGTCCAGCACAGCGGCAACACCGCCCTGTGCAAAACTGCTGTTGCTCAGGCTAAGCTCCTTTTTGCTTAACAAAAGCACAGAAATATCTTCAGGGTATTTTAACGCCCCGTAAAGCCCCGCAACACCTGTTCCAACAATAATTACATCAAATTGTTTGTCCATTTTTATGACCTCTTTGAAACTTCCGTAAACTATAAATCAGCTGTTTTTTTCAGTTTACAAAATATTTAATATATATTATACTACAATTATCAAATAATTTAAAGTGTATTATTAAATTTATTAACAAATTATTACGAATATTAAACAATCTGAGATTTATTCAGGCTTGCTGTATTCACCACACTGCCATTCTAAGGTCGTAAAATCCACTCTTCCTGTCATTCCGAGCATAGCGAGGAATCTGAAAGGATAGCAGTAGTGTCTAAATCGACACTAATAGGTAATATGAAGGTATGATTTCTCTAACAAGATTAGTGGTAAAGGCAGGGTGGATAGAATTGACAAATTCTGAGTTTAAAGTTTGTGTCTGATAAGAAAATTTTTAAATTCGCAATATAGTTTTTATTGAAAGAGTGATGTTATGGAGCTAAAAAGTAATGAAGAAAAGGTGACAAGGGCTGTCCTTGTCAGTGTAAATACAGGGGAATATGATGCGGATTCCTCAATTTTGGAGCTTGTGGAGCTTGCAAAAACAGCGGGAGCCGAAACAGTTGCTACTGTTATGCAAAATCTTTCCCGTCCCGAAACCGCCACATATGTAGGTGAGGGTAAGCTAAAGGAAATCAGCGATTTTTGCGAAAGTCAGGAGATTGATTTGCTCATATTTGACTGCGAGCTTTCCCCAACCCAAATCAGAAATATTGAGGAGAGAACAGGCGTTAGGGTAATCGACCGCACAATGCTCATCCTTGACATTTTTGCAATGCGGGCAAAGAGCAAAGAGGGTAAGCTACAGGTAGAGCTTGCACAGCTAAAGTATATGATGCCAAGGCTGACAGGTATGGGAACAGCCCTGAGCCGACTGGGTGGCGGTATCGGAACAAGAGGCCCCGGCGAAACAAAGCTTGAAACCGACCGCCGACACATCAGAAGAAGAATGGAAACGCTAAAGGAACAGCTGAAAAATGTGGAGCATCACAGAAATCAGCTACGGAAAAGGCGAAAAAAGGACAATGTGATAACCGTTGCCCTTGTTGGCTACACAAATGCCGGCAAAAGTACCCTGATGAATTACCTTACAAACGCAGGTGTGTTGGCTGAAAACAAGCTGTTTGCAACCCTTGACCCAACATCAAGAGCATTAAAACTGCCAAACGGAGTTACCGTTATGCTGATAGACACCGTGGGACTCGTAAGGCGACTTCCTCACCACCTTGTGGAGGCTTTCCGTTCAACACTTGAAGAGGCGGCAGAGGCGGATATTATACTGAATGTGTGCGATGTCAGCAGTGAGGAGGCGTCCCTCCACCTAAAGGTGACAAGGGAACTATTAGAGAGCCTTGGCTGTGAGGACACACCTATTATTCCGGTGCTTAACAAGTGTGACCTTGTGGACGGAGATGTGTTGATACCACAGGTTGGCAACGGTGTGAGAATATCAGCCAAAAAGGGCATAGGAATCGAGGAACTGCTGTATGCAATAGAGGACAATCTCCCTGTCAGGGTGAAAAAGGTAAAGGCACTTCTGCCCTTTGACAAATTGGGAATAAGTGCCGAAATAAGGGAAAACTGCACCCTGTTAAGTGAAGAATATGTTGAAAAGGGACTGCTGATAGAGGCATTCGTAAACGAAGAAATCTTCCGAAAAATCAGGGAATATATTGTTGAAGAATAAAAAGTTTTTTACCTCCCGCTATGGGAGGTAATTTTCTGTAATAAAAAATATCATAAAAAAATAAAACTTTTGCACTAAAAAGGTACTTTCAGTCGTGTTAATTGGTGAAGGGAGGACAAAAAGGATGTTTTTATTAAGTGGTAAGGATGCTTACAACCAGGTTGTTGAAGAATTCTCCGATATGATTTTTAGAATTGCCTATCAAAACCTGTGTAACTATACCGATGCCGAGGATGTGGTGCAGGAGGTATTTCTGTCACTGTTAAAATCAAGCAAATCCTTTGAAAGCAAAGAACATCTCAAGGCTTGGCTTATTAAGGTCACCGTAAACAAATGTATTGACATAAGAAAATCATTTTTTCGCAAAAATACAGTTCCCCTTGATGACCAAATAATTTCCTATACAGATGAAGAAAGCAGTGTTATGGAGGAAATTTTTAAATTGCCCAAGGATTACCGCAACATTATTTATCTGTACTACTATGAGGGATACACCGTAAAGGAGATTGCCGAAATTCTGGGAAAAAATCAAAACACGGTGAACTCAAAATTACAGCGTGGGAGAAAAAAGTTGAAAAATTTACTGGTGAAAGGAGAGTATGTTTATGATAAAAACCTACAAAAATGCACTTGATAAAACCAAGCCAAGTGAACAGTGCAAGAATAACGCAAAAAAACTTTATGACAAAATTAATTGCAATAGGGAGGATAATATTGTGAGTATAGAAACTAAAAGAAAATCAAGAAAAAGACCATTAGCTGTTTTGGCGGCAAGTCTTGCAATGGTTTTGACATTGGGCGGTGTAATGACCTTTGGAATGTCAAAATCTGAAACAGGTGCAAACAACAGCTTTATACTGTCGGTAAATGCGGCAGAGGTAACAAATAGTAATTCTGCCGTAATGAATATTAGTAAAGGTAGCGGATTAGCTATGGGTGAGGGGGACGACGGAAATGTCACCTTTAGTGCATATTTGCCTATTGAATGTAAGGGTGATAACATCGACACTATCACCTACGATATTAACAGGGGAGCCTTTTGTATTGCATTCCCTGAGGGCGACAAAACTATTGTAGATGGAAAAAAAGTTCCTATGATGAATACTCCACAAAGCGGAAGAGAGGACGACATTTTTAAAAATTATACTTCTTTTACCGTAAACTACAACAATCAGCCAAATGATGATGTGACAGTTTCTATTGTAGGTGACTCAGACAAGCTCCCTGAAAAGGACAGAGAATATATAAAGAATCACATTGATGAGCTGTTCAACCTTGATGAAAAGGTATCACTTGAAAGGGAAAAGGAAGTAAAAGACAGGCTTTTGGGTGATATTGTCATTAAAGCTACAGTTAAGTTCAAGGACGGCACAACACAGACCCAAAGCATTAAGTCCTGTACAAAAATTATGAAACCGTCACAGGCGTTCCCTAAAGATGAAGTTCCTGCTGAAAAGGACAAAAAGGAGGTGTTTTTAAGCTTTGAATTAGAAGAATAATCGATAATTCCTCGATTAATTAATGCGGTGAACTTATGAGAACAGCAAGTGGAATGAGATTCTTCACTGCGTCTGTAACTAAAGTGCCTACCAATAACAAAACCAGCCTGCCACGGTAGTGACAGGCTGTTTTTTATGCCTAAATTTTATTAATATTTTCCCACAAACCTTGCCTTTTTCGGGGCGTTTGGTTTTATTAGTTTTTTGTAAGTTTTTACCTTGGATTTTGGTAAGTTAAATGTGGGAGTTTTGTTAATTAGCTTAAAAGCGTCAAGTCCGATTGTATTAAATGCGGTTGTCCTGAAATTAATAGTTTTCAGCTTACTGCACTTTGCCAAAGCTCTTACACCAATTTGTGTTACCTGTTTTGGAATAGTAAATTTTTTTAAAGAACTGCACTTGTAAAATGCGTAATTACCAATGCTTTTGCCGTTATTTCCTGTTTTTACGGAAGAGAGTTTTGTGCAGTTATAAAAGGCTTTTGCGCCGATATTTTTTGCAGAAGTAATATTTGCACTTTGCAGACTACTGCAATTCAAAAATGCCCTTTTACCTACCACTGTTGTATCTACAAGATTTACGGTTTTTAGATTGGTACAATTTTCAAAGACTCCGCAGTATTTTACACCTTGGTAGTTGTAACCATCAGGGTTCCATTTAGTGTAAATTATATTTTCGCCTACCGCTGCTTCTCTATCATACTTAAATGTTCCCTCTTTATAATAATTCCACTTGCCGGTTTTGATTTCGTTAACATCAATAAGAGTGATTGTTTTGAGACTTTTGCACCCGGCAAAGGCATATGCACCTAAGTAGGTTTTACTACGATAAGGGGATTTAAAGGTGAATAGTTTATTATTTTTGTTTATTGTTTTCAGACTTCTACAGCCGTAAAAGCATCCGTCGCCAATATATACTACACAAGGGATATCCACACTGTTTAGACCTGTGCAATTACCAAACATACCCTCCAACATTTCGCTGTCGCTAAAAGGGTCTCGTCCGCTTGGTAAAGAGCCTACCATACCAAGGGAGATGGTTTTTAAACTTTTACAACCGTAAAAAGCAGTACGCCCAATATATGTAAGCTTATCCAGCTTATTATTGTTGTTTATTTTAGTAAGGTTACTGCATTTGTAAAATGTCTTTGCGCCGAGTCTTTCAAGATTGGGAATATAGATATTTTTTAGTGCAGTACACTCCTGAAAGGCTCCGACATAATACTCGTGTATGGGGTATTTCCAGCAAACTTCTACACCCCATACTTCTTCGTCAGTTAGGGATAGCTTTTTCGCATAAAGAGTTGTCAGCTGAGGAAAATTTGCGTATTCAAGGGATGTGCATCTGGCAAAGGCACCGGTTTCAATTTTTGTTACATTTTTTCCATATACACTAATTAGTTTAGGACAGTTCCAAAAGGCAAATTCCCCTATTTCTTTCAGACTGCCGGGAAGTACAACTTCTTTCAAATTAGGCAAGTCATGAAAAAAGTCCTTTGAAATACAAGTTATACCTTCATCAATTACAATTTTTTTTGCCTGTGACAGAATCTCATCCAATTTTTCATATTGATCATATTTTTTATCGAAATCGTAAATCCAATCTTTTGTTTCCTTGTCGTAAACAAAATAATCATATTCGTCATAGTAGAAGTGCCTTCCCATAATGCTTTTACCTCCATCTGTAACTCCAATATATAAGGTATCAGTTTTATGGTCTAATGTCAGTTCCATATAATCAAACATAAAGGTTTCCTCTGTATTGCTGGTTTCCTCTGCATAGCAAGTAAAAGGTATTGCCGCTATCAGCATACAGAATATAAGTAGTGTTGAAATTAGTTTTTTCATAAAATCACTCCTTGGTAATTATGTTAGTGAATTCATATCATAGTCAAAATAAAACATATGACCACGAGTAATATTATTTTTTACTATTGCATCTTCATTTTACAATCTGCGGAAACTATTCTATATATTTCATTGTAGTTATTGTTTGGTAATTATTCAATTGATATTATTAACAAAATAAGCACTATTCCTTTGTTATATTTGCTAAAATATAATTATATGTGTGAATTATTGTCATATTTCATTTATTTTTTTCCCAAATAATTAAATACTTATGGTATCCGCAAATATATCTAATAAGACCTTAAAAAACCAGCCTGTCACTACTGTGGCAGGCTGGTTTTTATGCCTAAATTTTATTAATATTTTCCCACAAACTTTGCCTTTTTCGGGGCGTTTGGTTTTATTAGTTTTTTGCAGGTTTTTAGCTTTGATTTTGGACAATTGAATGTTGGGGTTTTGTTGATGATTTTGAATGCGTCAAGACCGACCTTTTTAAGTGAGGTAGATTTCACATTCACAGTTTTTAGTTTTGTACATCTTGCAAATGCTCGTATTCCCAAGGAAGCAACATTCTTGGGCAGGGTAACGCTCTTTAATGAACTGCATTTGTAAAAGGCATAGTCGCCAACAGACTTCAAGCTCTTGCCTGTTGTAACTGTGGTGAGGTTTTGGCAGTTTGCAAAGGTCTTTTTTCTGATATTCTCCACACCACCAAGCTTTACACTTTTTAGCTTGGTGCAGTTTGCAAACACAGCACAGTATCTTGTGATTACGGTTTTCTTAATATTGTTATAAATAATTTCATATTCCCAACTATCAAATGAATCCCAAAAAGTTGAGCCTGGTCGAGTACTTCTTATTTTGTTTAACTCTTCTTCGTCAAAATCACTCCACTTGCCATAGTTAAGACTCTTTACCTTTGGCAAGGAAATGTTTTCAAGACTTTTGCACCCTGCATAGGAATATTCCCCAAGTGTGGTTACCTTGCTTAGCGTGTTGTTGGTGTTAATCTTTTTCAGCTTTGTACATCCGTAAAACGTTCCGTTACCCATATATTCGGCATTGGGGATATTCACACTTTCAAGACTTGTGCAGTAGCCAAACACACCCTCATCCTTTGTGTCTGCAATAGGGTCGTGTCCGCTGATTAATTTTTTAGTCCTTTCAAGGGAAATATTCCTAAGACTTTTACAGCCGTAAAAAGCAGTGCGTCCAAGGTAGGTTACATTGTCAAGGTGATTGTTCTTGTTTATTGTGGTAAGTGAATTGCATTTATAGAATGTTTTTGCACCAATTCCTTTTATATTGGGTATGCTGACCTCTTTAAGTGAGGAGCAACCCTGAAAAGCACCTACATAGTATTCGTGTACGGGATGTCGTATTATATATTCCTCTTCATATATATCAGGTTCTTTTATGGAAAGTTTTTGATATCTATAAATTCCTAATCCATTGTTGTTTGTGCCACAACGTATTTTGCCAAGATGTTGAACTTCAGGAAAATCGGCATAGGTAAGTGCAGTACATTCTCCAAAAGCTCCGGCGCAAATCTCTGTAACATTTTCACCGGATACACTTTTCAACTTAGGACAATTCCAAAAGGAAAAGTCTTCGATTGATTTTAGTGAGGAAGGCAATACAACCTCCTCTAAATTTTTCATATCATGAAAATACTCACGCGGTATTTCCACCGCACCTTCTTCTATCACAAGCTTAGTTGCTTTCTGAAACAAGGTTTCCCTTCTTTCAATATAATCTGCATCGTAAAAGTCACCGGCATAAGTGAATGTTCTAAATTCCTCGTCACCGGAATAATAGAGGGTGTTAGTGCTTGTATCAAACTTTATTGTATTGCAAAACTCAATAATCTCATCCTGTTCCTCCTGTGCAAAAACAGTAAATGACGAACAAGAAAACAAAATACATAGGATAAGTGAAATAGATATTAGTTTTTTCATAAAATCACTCCTTCATCTTTTATTGTAATTATTAGGAGAAATTTTTTCAATTTGCATTTTTAACAAAGTATATGCTAATTATTTGTCGCATTTGCCAACAATTGTATGATTATTTTGCATAACACTTCCTTGCATTTTCAACAAATCTTTTAATCTTTTCGGGGTCTTTGCCGTTTTTGTCGCCGTACTCCACACCTGAGGACACATCCACTCCGTCAGGTTGGATGTATTCTATTGCCTTTTCTACATTTTCAGGGTTTAGTCCACCGGCAAGGATAAGGATTTTGCCGTCCTTTGGCAGAGTTTTTACAAGGCTCCAGTCAAAGACCTTTCCACTGCCCGGCTCCTGTGCGTCAAACACATAGCCGACAACCTTTTTTGACACCTTGTATCTTTCGTACAAATCCATATCCTTTATGTTAAACGCCTTTAGGATGGGCAGATTTATTTTACTTTCCAGCTCCTCGCTTAATTCTCCGTGAATTTGAACATAGTCAAAGTCAAGGCTTTCGATAATTTTGATTTCCTCATAACTTGGGGAAACCACAACGGCAACCTTTTTAATATTTTTGTTAAGTGCAGATATAATTTCCTTTGCTGTGTCTGGGGTTATGTTCCTTTTGCTCTTTGGGAAAAACATCACCATTCCTGCAAGGTCAACATTGTTTTCATTTAAAAATTCTGCTTCTTTCTTTGTTGTAAGTCCACATACCTTTATCTTCATATTTTCTTTTCTCCCTAAAAATAAAGTCCGTAATTGCTTACGGACTGAGATTTTATTCTGCTTTTTCTGCCTTTGAATTGTTTTTCATCAGCTTCAACTGCTTTGCCTTGATGTCCTTGCTCTTTAAAAATTCACCCATATCAAAGTCAAGGTCATCCTTGTCAATTAAGAAACCGTCAGCCTCGTTTACATAAAAGTAAAAATAAGACTTGTCCTCATAAATGCAGTAAAGGTCGCTGTAAGGAATTTCGTCCTCGCCAACAGTAATACAGCAGTCGCCAAAGATATATTCAGCCGAAAATTCCTCTGCGTCCTCAGCCTCTCTCTGTGGGCGGATGTAGTATAGGAATGTGATAACAAGCACACCGATTATTGCAATGGAGGGGTAGATAACAGTGGTAAAATTCAGCTCAAACCGTCTGTTATAAACAAATGCCAAAACTATAACTCCAATGCACATAATATACAGTAGCCATGGCTTTAAAAATGACTTTTTTGTCAGGGTAAATCTCTTAAAGTCAACAAGTGTTTCTTTGTTATAATTTGTAGTAATTTTATGTTCCATATTATTCACCTTAAGTCATTCTATCACAAAATGTCAAAAGACGCAATGGTTTTCTTGATATATATTTCACAATGTGATATAATCATATGAAAACGATATTGTAAGGAGCAGTGTTATGGATGTAAGAGTCAATGACAAAATTGAGATGAAAAAAACTCATCCTTGCGGAAACAAAATCTTTACCGTAACAAGAATTGGTATGGATTTTAAAATTAAGTGTGACAAGTGTGGCAGAGAGGTAATGATTCCTCGCAGTAAAGCCGAAAAAAATATTAAGAAGATAATCAGGGAATAATATGTTTGATAAGATTGAAATTTTCAGCAAAAGATACGACGAACTGAATAACAGACTTTACGACCCGTCTGTTGCTGGTGACGCTACAAAATTTAATGAAACAATGAAGGAGATTAAGTCCATTGAGCCTATTGTGCTAAAGTACCGTGAGTACAAGCAGGCACAACAGACCGTTGAGGACAGCCTTGAAATTCTAAAAAGTGAAAATGACGAGGAGCTTCGTGAGCTTGCCCAAATGGAGATGGACGAGGCAAAGGAAACCTTGCCAAAGATTGAGGAAGAACTAAAAATTCTCCTTTTGCCAAAGGACCCCAACGACGACAGAAATGTTATTGTTGAAATCCGTGGCGGTACAGGTGGGGAAGAAAGCTCACTTTTTGCAGGGGATTTGTTCAGAATGTACTCTATGTATGCCGACAAAAAGGGCTTTAAAACCGAGGTTTTGTCCGCCAATGAAACCGGTCTTGGAGGTTACAAGGAAATTTCCTTTATGGTCAACGGTGACGGTGCATACAGCAAGCTAAAATACGAAAGCGGAACTCACCGTGTTCAGCGTGTTCCCGAAACAGAGTCCTCAGGCAGAGTGCATACATCAGCTGTAACTGTGGCTGTTCTACCCGAGGCTGACGATGTTGAGGTGGACATTAACCCCAATGATTTGAAGATAGATACCTTCCGTTCATCAGGTGCCGGCGGTCAGCACATCAATAAAACATCCTCCGCTATAAGAATTACCCATCTTCCAACAGGTATGGTGGTTGAGTGTCAGGACGAAAGAAGTCAGTACAAAAATAAAGACAAGGCTATGAAGGTGCTGAAGTCAAGACTTTTGCAGATTGAACAGGACAGGCAAAATGAGGAAATCTCCGAAAACAGAAAAAGTCAGGTAGGCTCAGGTGACAGAAGTGAAAAAATCAGAACCTATAACTTCCCTCAGTCCAGAGTCACCGACCACAGAATCGGTCTCACTCTGTATAAGTTGGACGATATTTTAAACGGAAACATTGACGAAGTGATTGACGCATTAATTGCATATGACAGGGCAGAAAAACTAAAGGAAAGTATGGATAACAAGTAAATGGAAACGAAACTCTTGAGGGATACAACAGAAGATATTGCCACAGCCGCAAAGATTATAAATGACGGCGGTATTGTTGCTATGCCAACAGAAACAGTTTATGGACTGGCGGCAAATGCCCTTGACGGCAATGCGGTAAGCAAAATCTTTAAGGCTAAGGGCAGACCTATGGATAATCCCCTTATTGTCCATGTTTCCTCAGTAAAAATGGCAGAGGATTTACACCTTTACAAGGAATTTACTAAGGATGCAAAGGCTCTTGCTGAAAAATTCTGGCCCGGCCCTCTCACAATTATTCTCCCAAAGGGTGACTGTATTCCCGATGAGGTTTCTGCAGGACTTTCCACCGTTGCTGTAAGGTATCCATCCCACAAGGTGGCACAAAAGCTTATAGAACTTTCAGGAAAGCCCCTTGCGGCACCCTCTGCAAATATTTCGGGAAAGCCAAGCCCCACAAAATTTCAGCACTGCGTAAACGACCTAATGGGCAAGGCTGACGCAATAATTGACGGCGGCGAATGTGCAGTAGGAGTGGAAAGCACAGTTGTAACCTTGGCGACAAATCCCCCAAGACTTCTCCGCCCCGGCGGAGTGACTGTTGAACAGCTTGAAGGTGTTTTGGGCAAGGTAGAGATAGACGACGCAGTTTTGGACAAGCTAAAGGAGAATGAGGTTGCATCCTCACCGGGGATGAAGTACAAGCACTATGCCCCCTCGGCACAGGTTTATCTTGTTAAGGGCAAGGATTTTGTAGAGTTTGTAAACAGAGTAAGTGACAGCACAACTGCGGTCGTTTGCTTTGACGAGGATAAATCAAAGATAAAAGGCGTAACCTATCCAATAGGCTCAAGGGACGACTACTTTTCCCACGCACACAAAATTTTTGATGTTCTAAGGCAGATTGATAAGGACGAAAGCATCAAAAAGGTGTTTGCCCCTCTGCCAAGGGTTGAGGGAGTTTCACTTGCAGTTTACAACAGACTGATTCGTGCGTCAGCCTTTAGGATAATAAACGCAGATGCCTATGTTGTAGGTCTTACAGGCCCTACAGGAGCAGGAAAATCCACAG
>JAQXVY010000023.1 GCA_029225165.1 Oscillospiraceae bacterium | reverse complement strand
CATCACGCTCGCGAGCATGCTCAGAATCCCCGTTGCGATGCACAACGTCGCCGACGAGGACATCTACCGTCCGCACGCATGGTCTGCGTTCGGCACGAAGGATCTCGAGAGTGCAGACTACAGAGCCTGCGCCGCCTACGGCCCGCTGTATAAATAAGATAATATTTAAAAAGATAGGCTGTGACAAACGACAAATTGTTACAGTCTATCTTTTTGTCAAAATATTGCAGTTGTTTTTCGAAACGGTATTGCTATTGTTCGAGGTTTGGAATATAATACAACTGTGATTTCGGAGGTGTTATTATGGAATTTATGTCCGCAAGAGAAGCCGCTGATAAATGGGGAATTTCCCAAAGGCGAGTGGCAATTCTCTGCGCTGAAAACAGAATTGAAAACGCAACTATGGTTGGCAATATGTGGATAATTCCTGCTACCGCCGAAAAGCCGCTAGACGCAAGAAGCGTTCGATATGCTAAAAGTGACGAAACGAAGGTAAAACCCTTTTTAAAATGGGCAGGCGGGAAAGGGCAGTTGCTTTCTGAAATTGAAAAGTTTTATCCGTTTGAAACCGAAGAAATAACAAAATATGCCGAACCTTTTGTGGGTGGCGGCGCCGTGCTTTTCGATGTATTGAGTAAATACAATCTCGAAGCTGTATATATCAGTGATATTAACGCCGAGCTTATAAATACATATTGTGTTATCAGAGACAATATCGATAAGTTAGTCGACATTCTGTATAAAATGCAAAATGTTTTCGTTCCGATGGAGACAGCAAACCGTAAAGCATACTATCTGGAAAAACGAAAGCGCTTCAATGGTTTAAAAATTAATGGCGGCGAAAGCGCTAAAATTGAAAAAGCCGCATTGATGATTTTTCTTAACAAGACCTGTTTTAACGGCTTGTACCGTGTAAATAAAAAGGGTTTATTTAATGTACCTATGGGCTCTTACAAAAAGCCTATGATATGTGATGAGAGAAATTTGCGAGCCGTTTCCGAAAAGCTTCAAAAAGTGACAATTGTATGCGGAGATTACAGAGAATCGGCTGATTTTATCGATGACAGCACTTTTGTTTATTTCGACCCGCCGTACAGACCTATTACCGATACCGCAAGTTTTACGGCATACACGGAAAATTTATTTAACGACGAGGAACAGATTGAGCTTGCGAAGTTTGTTGATAGGATGGATTACAAGGGTGCGAAAATTGTAATTAGCAATTCCGACCCAAAGAACTCAAATATAGAGGATGATTTTTTCGACAATATTTATTCCGCCCATAAAATCATCCGTGTTGATGCAACACGAATGATAAATTGTGATAGCAGGTCAAGGGGAAAGATAAAAGAACTAATTATTAGTAATTTTTAAGGAGAGATAATATGAGAAGCAGAGACTTTAGCGCTTGGTTATCAGGATTTCGCGACAGTATCGCAGACTATGGTTACTATATAGATTTTGAAAAAGTACATCGTAATGTTGATGGAATAAAAATAGAACTCAACATATTAAATTCGCTTATAGGATCCAAAAATATAGAATCAGATTTTGAAAATTTGATAAGTAAATATCCGGAAGTCTTGAAGTGTATACCTTTGCTTTTAGCGGTCAGAGCAAATGAAATATATGCAATCGACAGCGACGGAGCTTTTGCATATAATTTTAAAACCCCGAATCTTTCTGTTGAGCAATACAAAATTTTTATGCATAAAACAGGTCTTTTTGATTTGATGGGAAATCATATTATTAACAATCTTGTTGACTATGCGACAGGTGTCGAAACAGGTCTTGACTCCAATGGACGCAAGAATCGCGGAGGTCATTTAATGGAGGATTTAGTTGAAAGCTTTATTAAGAAAGCCGGCTTCGTAAAGAATAAAACCTATTTTAAAGAAATGTATATTCATCAAATTACCGAGAAGTGGGGAGTTGACCTTTCGGCCATTTCCAATCAAGGTAAGATGGAAAAACGTTTTGATTTTGTTGTGAAAACATCCACTATGATTTATGGCATTGAAACCAATTTCTATGGCAGTGGAGGGAGCAAGCTCAACGAAACTGCCCGCAGTTATAAAACTCTTGCCACTGAAGCCGATACAATTGATAAATTTGTTTTTGTTTGGTTTACAGACGGAAAAGGGTGGACAAACGCACGCCATAACCTTGAAGAAACTTTCGATATAATGGAACATATTTACAATATTAAAGATTTAGAAAACGGTATCATTTCAGAGGTATTTAAATAATGGCAAAGAAAATAACAAAATGGGAACCAACAGACTTTGAATTGGAAATGACTACTCATTGGTCGTTTCCAAATCGCGGTGATTGGGCTACACACGATGCCAAATGGCGAGGAAATTGGTCTCCGTACATTCCGAGGAACATTATTTTGAGATACTCCCAAGAAGGCGATTTGATTCTCGATCAGTTTGCCGGTGGAGGAACTACACTTGTTGAAGCCAAATTACTCAACCGTAACATCATCGGTGTTGATGTCAATGATATTGCTCTTGATAGATGTAAAGAAAAGATAAGCTTTGAGCATAGCGGCGCAAATGGAAAAGTCTATATCCACAAGGGCGATGCAAGAAAATTAGACTTCATTGCAGATAATAGCATTGATTTGATTTGCACACATCCACCGTATGCCGATATTATCAAATACAGCGAAGATATCAAAGAAGATCTGTCACATCTTAAAATAAAAGACTTCCTTGAAGAAATGGAAAAAGTGGCTGCTGAAAGCTACCGTGTTTTAAAAAAAGACAAGTTCTGTGCGGTTCTTATGGGCGACACAAGGCAAAAGGGCTGCATGATTCCTATGTCTTTTGATGTTATGAAAATTTTCCAAAACGCCGGATTCACGCTAAAGGAACTGATTATTAAAGAACAGCATAACTGTAAAGCCACCGGATATTGGAAAACAAACAGCATAAAATATAATTTTTTGTTAATTGCACATGAGTATTTGTTCGTGTTTAGAAAATGATTTTATAAATAAAGCGAATAAAAGTTCCGTCCGGGAAACCGGGCGGAATTTTTTGTGTTATCCTTAAAAACCGTGTCAAGGCCTTGCGTGCTCAGGGTTCGAATCCCTTGAAAATAAAAAAGAACAGAAGCTACACCGTGGTATCGCTTCTGTTCTTGGCGCGCTGCAAGGGATACAGTCGGCTACGCCGCCTTGCGTGCTCGGCGACCGCTGCTGCGCAGCAGTACCCGCCTCACACTTCGCGGCTAAAAACAGTCCGCCGGACTGTTTTCTTAACGCCGCTCACCCTCTCAGGGTTCGAATCCCTTGAAAATAAAAAAGAACAGAAGTAATACCTACAGTATTACTTCTGTTCTTGGCGCGCTGCAAGGGATTCGAACCCCTGACCTTTTGGTTCGTAGTTAAAATCATTACAAAAAATATCGTTCGATATCTTAATGAAAACCGTTGATATACAAGCATTTTCGTGATATAA